>DBFWRP010000133.1:0-2072 GCA_048222005.1 Muribaculaceae bacterium
ATCTAATACACCCAAAAGTATCGCCCCGGAAACCCGTAGCGGGTTTCCGGGGCGATATGCGTTTATAGGTGTTATTTCCTTATTATCCGAATTATCAGAGCTTATCCGAACCGCCCTGATTCGTGGCGCGTCAGCGGCGGCGGCGCACCGAGCGCACGGCATTCGACGATGAGGATTTGGGAGCCTTTGCCTTGCGCACCTTGGTTTTCTTGGTGGCCTTAGGCTTCTTGGCATCTTTCTTCTCTGAAGCGCGGGTGGCCGAACCACGGCGCGAGCGAACCGAACGGCTGCTTACAGCCTCTTCCTCGCCATTTCCGTCACGACTCGCAATCTCCTCTCCCTCGGCCTTGGCTGCAGCTTCGGCCTCGGCGGCCTCACGGGCCTCGCGGGCAGCAATCACCTCCTCGCGCGAAGGCACCCACAGGTTCTTGTCGAATGTGTCGAGACGGTTCTGAATGCTGTCCTGCGCACGCTTGCGGTCGTCGGGATCAGGGTACATCTGCATCATCGACTTGTTGGTGAGGTTGCGGGTCTTGTATATGTCGCCGTCGTACATAGCAAGTGTGAAGAAATCATCGTAGGTGTACTTGGGCAGGTTGTTGTCATCGTCAATGAAGATATACTGCTGGGCAAGATAGGGGCGCAGCGCATCGAGCTTGACCCAGAACATGGGGTAACGCACGGCGTCGGTGCCGAAATCATCGCTGCGGTGCAGCACGGGGCATATTGCCTCGACGAAGCGCTTGGTCTTGTTGCTGCGCGAATCGAATTCCCAACGCTCCAGTATGTAGTAGGAACGCACCTCGTTCGAGGGGACATCCGATTCCTCTATGGTGAAGCGGGGATTCTTTTCGGTGGAACCCTTGGCATCGGTGTAAAGTACATGGAAACGGTCGAGCATGTCGCGCACCTTGAGCCGGTACTGGTCGGTGAAAATCTCCTTGCCGTCCAGATATTCGTATGCGGCTATGTTGTTGTCGGCAAGCAGACGCATGATGATGCGGAACAGATTCTCCTGGCCGTCGATTACATCCTCAGGATAATAGAGCGCGGCGTTCTTGGGGTTGTCCACCTCGAGGTCGCGATAAATCACGCGCATCCACATGAGGTCGGCGCCATTGTTGTCCGACTGCTCGTAGAATTTCTGCATGCGGTCCGTCACACCGGGAGCAGCGGCTGCATCGCCACGGCGCGAACGGTCTGAGTCGGAACGACGGCGAACCACCGACGACGAGGACGACGACCCGCCGGCATCGGTCTGGGCCACAGCATCGGCAGCCCCGGCAAGGGCAACCAGTGCGATAAGATATTTTGAAATCAACTTCATTTCTGAAAGGTGAAAAACATTAACTATATTACATGCTTCAGGCTTCTCATCCCACAATCACCTCGATCGGGGCGAGATCGCGGGTTATGCCGTCGGGACCCACCGCTTTCACGCGCGAGATGTAAAAGCGCTTGCCACGGCTCAGACGTCGGAACGAATCCTTCTGACGCTGCGAGAACTGGGCGCCGTTGCTCACTTCGGGGATGGCATTGCCCATCGAATCGAAGAACACGGTTTCGAAGCTCAGCACCTTGAAGGCGATGTTGAGCAGGTCATCGTCGATGGCCGCCTCGATGCCCGGAGCAGCGAGCAACAGCGATTTCGACAGCCCACGGCCGCCACCTTTGTAGTGCGAAGTGTTGCCCTGGGCATCCTTGAATGCTATGTAAGGGGTTGGGTCGGGGAGCTTGCGCACACGGAATTTTGTCTGCGCCATGCTCATGGGACGTCCGTCCATCTCGGCCGACACACTCACCACAGCCTCATCGCCCACCTTCTGGGGATGCGCCACCCAATGGTCGCCGCTGCGGGTCAGCGTGCCGTTGGTCATGGTTGCCGACACTTTTCCCGTGGGTACGCCGGGCACTGAGATTGATATGGGATTATCTATGCCGGCATAGAGCACATTCATCATCGTTGCCGATACAGTGGCAGTCGGCTCGATAACCGTGTAGGACGACTGGAAGGGATGGCGTGTCACCGAACCGTCGCCGTGAGGCACTTCGAGATAGCCGCTGTAGTCGAA
>DBFWRP010000134.1:0-3536 GCA_048222005.1 Muribaculaceae bacterium
TTCTTTAACTGCCTGTGCCCTTAAAAAATCTACTTGGCGCGGTTATTTCTGTGCTTTGCACCATTCTGTACAGTGAAGCGCCGTCAACGCATCGCCCCGCTTTTCTCTGATGATTTTTGGGTGACACGTTGACGAAGTCAGGTGACTATTCGTTACAAATCGTCACATTTTTGATTTTCAAAAATCTCGTGTAACGATTTGGCAACGAATAAGCGTCTGTGGCGGTCTTTTTTCTGTCCGGCATCGGTCGTGAGTCGATGGGAAAAGGCACGAAAAAACCGCAGAACTATTTGATAGTCTGCGGTTTAATCTGGTATTGGCTGGAGAACGTCCGGCGTTTTCCGAGCCCCCAAGTGGAGATGGAGGGGTTTGAACCCTCGTCCAAACGTGGAACTAATGAGCTTTCTACATGCTTAGTCTTCTGTTGGTTTTCGACGGCGGGCAGGCTGAAGACCGCCAACCCGACGCTTAGTTCCTGTTGTCTCGGAGGCTTCGCGGAACGGCCGGCCTCCCATTCCCGATTTAGCTGCACCGCCTTGTCGATTAGTCTCGGGAAGATTGACAATCGGGCGATGTCTCGTCTGCGCCACTTTGGCGCGGATAAAGCTTAATTTACTGTGCTTCGATTAAGCAGCGAGAGCGTAGTTGTTTTCGCCATTTAAAATTGCGGTGTCCCTGATTATAGAGCGTAGCCACCATTGCTCTGCATGCTTACTCACCACCTCTACACGCTGTCAAAACCAGTCATCCCCGTTTTGACTTGCCGCCCAAGGCGATAAGTTTCGCTAAGTTACGGAGTTTCCAATTAAACGCCAAACGGCACCCCGCCATTTAACTTTATTTAACCCCAGATGTCATGTCTGACCCGATTCTTGACGGTAAATCCCGGAAAAAATCATAAATTTGCATGTCGCAACCAAAACGATTAGACTTTGACATGACATGGAACGGGCATGGACGTTAATCAAGCCGGATTTTCAAACATATGGGCCGATCGGTGGAAACATGATCGAGATATGTTTTTCGACCCCCGGGGCGCATGCCGGGATTGTCCCTGACGCTGAGATGACGCGCCAGGTGGTGACCCCTGTCCAGACCCACGGCTGCAACGTCGCCGTCATCGGCCGCGAGGGCGCGTTCCCCTCCCTTGACGACACCGACGCGCTGATTTCTTTCCGTGGCGGCGTGGCCATAGGGGTGAAGACAGCCGACTGTGTGCCTGTGTTGCTCCACGCCCCCGACATAAAAGCCGTGGCCGCGGTGCATGCCGGATGGAAAGGGTCGCTGCATGGCATCGTCAGCGCCACCCTCGACCGGCTCAGGGAGCTTGGGGCCGACCTGTCGTTGACCCAGGCCGCTTTCGGCCCATCCATATGCGGGGGATGCTACCAGGTGAGCGAGGAATTGGCCGCCGCGTTCGGGCGGGAAGGATTCCCTGAGGCGATCATCGGAGAACGCAATCTCGACCTGGAGATGGTCAACCGCCTGCGCCTGATCAGCGCGGGTATGAACGATGACAACATCACAGGCGGTGGCCAGTGCACCTTCGAGACCCCATGGCTCCCCTCCTGGCGACGCGACCAGACATCGCGCCGCCTGTTGAGCTGGATCATGCTCGACTGAAACGCAACGAATAAACATCTGACAAATGGAGACCGAAGGACACAATGCCGCAAGGGCCAAGTCGATTTACCGTGTGACCATCATCGGCAGCATCGGCAATTTCATCCTCGTGCTGTTCAAGTTCTTTGCCGGCATAATCGGGCGAAGCGAGGCCATGATTGCCGACGCGGTGCATTCCCTGTCAGACTTCGCCACAGACATAATAGTGTTGTTGTTTGTCCGCATTTCAACGAAACCCCAAGACAAGGATCACGATTTCGGGCATGGCAAATATGAGACACTTGCCACTGCGATCATCGGCCTGGTGCTGTTCGCCGTGGGGGCCGGGGTATGCTGGAGCGGAAGCGCCACCATATGGCGCTGGTGGAACGGAGCACGACTTGAGGCCCCGGGAATGCTTGCATTGACGGCCGCGCTCGTCTCTATCGCCGTGAAAGAGGCGCTTTACCAGTATACCGCCCGCACCGGCCGCAGGATCGGTTCCCAGGCAGTTGTAGCCAACGCGTGGCACCACCGGAGCGACGCGCTGTCATCCATCGGCACTGCCATCGGCATCGGGGGGGCCATATTGTTAGGAGAGGAGTGGAGGGTGCTCGACCCCCTGGCGGCGGTGGTAGTGAGCTTCTTCATAATGAGGGTAGCCTACCGGCTGATCGTGCCATGTGTCGAGGAGCTGACGGAAAAATCATTGCCCGACGACGTCGAGCAGGAAATCACAGACGCGTTGGTGAAGCTGCTTGCCGACTGTGCCCCCCACAATATGCGCACCCGCCGTATCGGTAGCCAGAAGGCGGTCGACGTGCATGTGCGCATGGATGGCTCCCTGACAGTGGCCGAGTCACACGAGATGACAAAATTGATGGAAGAGCGGATAAAGGCGATCTTAGGGAGCGACGCGTTCATAAACATCCATGTCGAGCCTCACAAGCCAGAATCGCCAATTTCAAGATAGGATCGCCGCGACTGCGCAAGCGGCCCTCGTCATGTGGCCTTGCGCATCAGCTGCCACCTGCGACGCTCGTCGGCCGGCATCTGCTCACAGGCATAGCTCAGCATTATCGCTGGCATCCCCTTGACATTCTCTTCAAGGAAATCCCTCATGCGGTCTCGGTAACCATGCTTCCATGTCTCGCGGAGCATCCAGCCGGCAGCCTTGTGGAGCAGGTCATGACAGCTGCCCGCGAGACACTTGGCGCGGGCGAAACACACCTCCGGCATCCCGTGGCGCGTGAGGATCCAGGTGCTCACCATCGCGACGCGCTGCTGCCATAAAGTGTGGGCTTCAGGGAGAATCCATTCATCCATCAGCCGGAAGCCAGGACACGCCACCTCGTGGTTGCCTATGATCTTAATCGCCGACAGGTCGACCAGATCCCAGTTGTTTATGTGTGGATGTAGCGAAAGGTATAAGCCGACGATTCCTTCCATCAGCTCTTCCTGCCCCTTTTTCAACGCATGCAGATATTGCTCCACCATTATCAACAACCCGCAGAGCCTAACCTCATGTATGGGGCTTTCAACAAGCCTGGCGGCCTCGTCGGGCGGAGTGTCTTTCCATGCCTCCTTGACCACCATTCTGACCTGAGGGTTCCTGATTCCCGCGAAGCGGTCACCGTGGCCATACTCCCCCGGGGCAGTCTTGAAAAACCTCATCAAGACCGCCGCTTGCCGCTCGTCAGCCATGCTCAACAACGCGGCCTCTATGTCTGTGGCCCGGTTCATCGTAAATACAATGGCACATTATCATCTGGACAATTGCAAAGTTAAGCAAAATCTCTGGAATAACTTCTGGAGTTTGACAGAATCGTTTAGAAAAATAATTTAATGAATTGTTGCACAGTTCATTTTTTATTTGTATCTTTGTAGCACTACTCTGCACTATAGGGGAGGGCTACAATTATGAGATTAACATT
>DBFWRP010000135.1:0-2470 GCA_048222005.1 Muribaculaceae bacterium
TATCTCTCCGTCATAGTCTCCGTCGATGCCTATATCTATGCCGCCACTACTGCTACCGCCGCCACCTCCGCTACCGGCGGTGAGGAAACGGCCTGTGACGGTGGTGGTGTGCCCTCTCCGATAAGGTATCTCCAGACCGGAGCTACGGCTCAGTACAGCTTTCCCGACGCCTTTTTCCCGAACCTCCACCGTCACCGTCACTCCCGAACCCTGCTCGTCCGCCAGTATATAGTCTGCGGCAAGCTCGCACTCGGTCATATCTTCAGAGAGATTTATGCTGCGGGTATAGCTGAAGCCCGCTCCGGAATTGAGCGGTTGCCCCGTAACGGCATCCAGATGGGTGACGAGGAAGTACGCGTAGATGATGTTCACCTCGTATTCGCCCGCACCGGGACGGCCGTTGGCCTGCTGCTTGTTCAGGAACTCCTGCACATCGGTTGCAACGATGCGGTAGTGCGCCAGCGGACGTTTGACGGTTATCTGTATGCCGTCCCGCCACTCCTCGCCCGCAAGGTCTGCGGAGGCGTTGCCGAAAAAGGCCTCGCGCCGCAGGTAGTCTTCCTCATACGGAAGCGTGTGGGACACAGAACGGAAATTCTCCGTATTGTAGTATGTATCGGGCAGCGATGCTCCCCGCGTATAGTCCGCCCATACGGTAAACCGATAAGGAACAGCCTTGAGTTTCAGGGGAACGGGAAGGGTGATCAGGGGTTGCGACCACTCTTCGGCACTCAATGCCGTTACCGTCCGCACCACCTCCGCACCGCTCCCGTCCGCCGGACGGGCTTCCACTGTGACGCGGGGCAGGCAGCCTTCGGGAAGGACGGCGGCACCGCCCTTGGTGATGGGAGGCAGGAGGATGAGTTCGCGTTCGGGCAGCAACTGCACCCGGAGCGTCACGTCCGCCGCCTGCCCGTCGTCGGGATACTGGTGGATGCACCCTGCAAGAAGCACAAGCATCGCCCCAAGCGCGGACAAGGCGGACAGCGTGAACGCCGGAGCGCAGAGCCTTATGGTGAGAGTATATATGTGTATCAGTCGTTTTTTCATGGCTGCGGCAGTTTATAGATAAATGACACTCCCAAGCGGGTAAGCCCCCAGTAGCGGAGGGTGCGGGTATCGAGCCATGCGCCGTTGGGCACATTGCTGTACAGGCGGTAGCGGGTTTGGGCATAGCCTCCTCCGATGTTGAGCTCCATGCCCCATGACGGGCCGAGGGAGAACGCATAACCGTAGCTCACGCCCGCCCCGAACAGGGGGCACTCGTTGTCCTGATAGCGCGCTGCGTTCCACTTCAGGTTGTAGCGGGCGGCATGGGCATGCACCCCGACGAAATGCCCCTTTCCCGCAGAGGAGAACCAATAGCGGAGTTCGGGCTGAAAGGCAATCACGCGCAAGGCATGCTCCGCGGTGATGTCCCACGAACTCCACATCAACGGCAGGTCCAGCGTAAAGCGCCTGCCCACTTGCACCTCATAGGCAAGGTTTACGGTGGTGGCGGCCCAAGCGGCAAGATTGGTTTTGAAGGCGGCATAGCGTGCGGGGCGCACCCGCTTTGCGTCCGGTGGGGAAACGGTCTCCGCTCCCCCCCGCAACTGCGGCTGCACAGTGGCCGAATGCAGGGGGAAGGAACGGACGGGGGGAAGCGAAGGATGCCGTTTGTCGGGCAACGGACGACGTGTCCGTATGACACATACCACTGCATTGCGCAGCGACGGCAGGATGTTGTCTTTGATATAGCGGTATGCCAATCCGGCATTGAGGCGTTTCAGCAGTTGTTCGCGCCGGGCAAGGTCGCTCACTTGGTCGATAATCATCAGCACCTCTTCCCGCTCATTGAAGTCGGAAGCGCGCGCCACCGCTTCCCTCATCCCGTCCCAGTTCTCACCACCCGAAATGCAGGAGATGCGGGAACCGAGTTTCAGCATGGGATAACGTTCCGTAAGGTATTTGCTCATGGCCTGTGAACGACGGCGGGAGAGCTCAAGGTTGTAGTCACTCTTACCTTCGGGTGAAGAATAAGCGTGGATATAAATGGAGTCGATGGACCATACATATACAGGGTCGGAGAAAAGACTGTCCAAAGCGGACAGGGCGTGGCGGTTGTCCATATACGCACTTTCAACCTCCGCTTTGTCGAAACGGAAATAGACTGTTTGGGAACAGACCGGAGGAGATAAAGAATTCTCCTGTGCATGAACGGACCGGACATGAATTGTCCCCAAAAAGAAAACCAGCAGTGTCAGAACCGGTGATTTAAGCATATCATTTTGTTTGTTTGTAGGTTGTTACTCCGTAAGTAACAGTAAAAAACAAACAACCTATCTGTAAAGCGTTACAGGCTCCAACAAAAGATTTATAAATGATAATATGCCGGGGCAGGCATATAAAACAGTGTCTCCATTTTCAGATCCAAATATGGAGATGAGAACCGTATGCGTTCTCGTAGGCCGAAGAGGCGCGATATGTC
>DBFWRP010000136.1:0-18021 GCA_048222005.1 Muribaculaceae bacterium
ATTCTTTCTCTCCAGTCAGGATATGCGATTGTTTCAATGACGGCTAATTTGTGTGCGGAAGGTAGAGTTGTTGGTTTTTCGGGATTTTTTGCGTAAGTTTGCCGGACATCTTAAACTGCAACTTATTATCAATGTGTCCGACCGGCAACCTCCGGCGGCTCTTCTTACTTACATTTATTCTACATGAGAGACTTTAAACTTTTATGTGCCGCCGTCATGGCGTGGCTCACATGCGTGGCAGCCAACGCACAGGTCATAACCACCAATCCGGCCGTTGTGACAGAATCCACCAAAAATCTCACCATCACGTTCCATGCCGACTGGGGTAACCGTGGCATGGACGGACTCGCTTCCACCGTCAAGGTGTACGCTCACACCGGCGTGATCACAAACCTTTCAAAAACCAACGCCGACTGGCGCTACTGCACCTCGATCTGGGATAATCCTCAGGAAAAGTTCCGCATGACCTATGCCGGAACAAACCTCTGGACCATCACAATCCCCGACATCCGTGAATTCTACGGCGTCCCCGAAGGCGAGACCATCGAGAAACTCACTTTCGTGTTCCATTCCACAGGTGTGCCTGCCGAAGGCAAGACAGCTGTGGGCGGCGACGTTACCCTGACGCTTCTCCCCGAAAATTTCCCGGCCGCCACCGAGGCGCCGTTCCCCGGCGGCAATCCCGTGCCGGGAGTCACCACCAATGCCGACGGCTCCGCCACATTCTGCATGCTTGCACCCGGCAAGGAGAGCGTCGTGCTCCGCGGATCGTGGAACGACTACAAGATTGTGCCCGAACAGCAGATGAACTACACCGACACCCCCGACGGCATGCGCTACTTCTGGACCACCGTCAGCGATGTGGCCGACGGCACCGACAAGATCTACTACTATCTGGTGGACCATCAGATGGAAGTGGGCGACCCGTGGGCAAAACTGGTGCTCGATGCCAACTACGACAAGACCATCTCCGCATCCGTGTTCCCCGAAATGCCGGTATATCCACCTCGTCTGGTCAACAGCCCGACCATACAGCAGAGCAACATCCCCCTTGCCGTATATAATTCCGATGCCGACAAATTTGACTGGGAGGTGTCCGACTTCAAGGGCGTGGCTCCATCCGACCTCATTATCTACGAACTGCTTGTGCGCGACTTCACCGGCACCGAAGGACAGAAAAAGGGGAACGGCACCATCCGGCAGGCCATCGACAAACTCGACTATATCAAGGCTCTCGGCGTAAATGCCGTGGAGCTTATGCCTGTGATGGAATTCTCCGGCAACCAGTCGTGGGGCTACAATCCGAACTTCTACTTCGCCCCCGACAAGGCCTACGGCACACCCGACGACTACCGCCAGTTTGTCGACGAGTGCCACAAGCGCGGCATGGCCGTAATTATCGACGTGGTGTTCAACCACGCCGACGGATGGCATCCGTGGTTCAACATGTACCCCCCTGTCACCAGCCCTGTGTTCAACGCCTTCGGTTCGGCACCACATGACTATTCCGTGTTCAACGACTGGAAGCAGGAAAGCGCCATGGTGGAGCTTCAGTTTGAGGAAGCGCTCAAATACTGGCTCACGGCCTACAAGGTGGACGGCTTCCGCTTCGACCTTGTGAAGGGTCTGGGGTACAACGATTCATACAACAACCCCACATACGATGCCGACATAAACGAATGGGGCAAGCCTTCCAACCTGGAGAGCCTTACAGGACAATACAACTCCTCGCGTGTGGAACGCATGAAGAAACTGCACGATGCCATGCGCACAGTCAACCCCGATGCATATTTCATAAACGAGAACCTTGCCGGCGAAAAGGAGGAGAACGAGATGGCTGCTGACGGGGAGCTGAACTGGGTGAACGTGAACTACAATTCATGCCAGTTTGCAATGGGATTCCAGTCGGGCGCCGAGCTTAAAAACTTCTATGCGCCTAACTACAGCCGCACCTGGGGCTCCACCGTGAGCTATGCCGAAAGCCACGACGAAGAGCGCATGGCATATAAACAGAAAACCTACGGCGCCACCGGAGTGAAAGGCAACGCCGACATGAGCATGCGCCGTCTCGGCTCTGTGGCCGCGCAGATGATTCTGACCCCCGGCGCCCACATGATATGGCAATTCCAGGAACTCGGCGACGACCAGACCACCAAGAATGCAACCGGCGGCAACAACACCGGCAACAAGAAAGTGGTATGGAGCCTGCTTGACAAGCCCGCCAACAAGTCGCTGCACGACAGCTACGCCAACCTGTGCAAAATCCGCAACTCCAACCGCGCGCTCTTCACACAGGACGCCGAGACTTACGTGACCCTCAACCCGTGGACATCCGGACGCTCCATAGCCCTCATTTCGGGCACCCGCCAGCTGCTCCTGGTGGTCAACCCTGCCGTAAGCGGCAATCCAATCGAGATGTTCGTGCCCATGACGGTGGATTTCGGCCGCCTGGAACTTCTGGACGCCAGCCCGGCCACCACCCCGGCTCTGTCGGCCGTGTCAAAGCGCTCCATAACAGGTCTTGCTCCAGGCGCATACGCCGTGTACGGCACCCCGGAGACATCGGCAATCGAATCGGTCGAGGCTGAAGCATCTACCACAGGTTTCTCTGTTGAAGTTGTGGGCGGCGACATCACTGTGACCGCAACCGACGGACGCACCCTCGCCCGAGATGAATTCGAGGTGTACACCACCACAGGCATGCAGGTAAGCCCCGAGGCTCCTGCCAAAGGCATCTACATTGTCCGGGCCCTCGGCACGGCAGCGAAAATCCGTATCTGACCCATATCAACATAAACAACCCCAAAGGCCCGCGCCCTCGCGGGCTTCCCACAATACCAACGGCGGCGCAGTGTAAAGAGCTCTGCGCCGCCGTTGGTGTTTATTGTTTTTGTTGTAGTGGTCGCGGCTTGCCGCTGCGACACTCCCGTAATGAAATTAGAAATAGAAATTGGTGGTCTTGGGGTAAAACAGCATGCCGGAACCGACTTCCTGCGCCACGCTCTCACCCATCGAATTGGCCACGATGGCCAGGGCGAAACGCATGGCCGAGGCAGGGCCGTTGGCGGTGATTATGCGGTTGAGCGCAATGACCGGGGCATCGCGGTAGACGGCGCCGCACATCTGCTTTTCAAACGACGGATAGCACGTGGCTTCCTTCCCTTCAAGAATGCCAAGCGGAGCAAGCACCACTGCGGGCGCGGCGCATATGGCAGCGATTTTCCCGCCGAGAGCCTGATTTTTAAGCAGAGAGCACAGGGGCGCATACTCTGCGAGATTGGTTGAACCGGGCATGCCGCCGGGCACGATGAGCCATTCGGGCGTGAGGAAATCTGTCTGGTCATACACGCTGTCGGCTGTGACGGTCACACCGTGAGCCCCTGTCACCTCGCGGGTCGACAGAATAGAGACCGTTTTCACATCCATACCAGCACGGCGCATTACATCAACCACGGTCAGAGCCTCGACTTCCTCGAAACCCGGAGCAAGAAAAAGGTAAGAAGTGTTCATAACGACTAAGTTTTAGGCTGTTAATAATAATCGTATTGCAATGATAGAGTTTAATTAGAGCAATGAAGATAAGGGCTGAGCCGGTACTGCCGAGATAACTGAGGTGAGAGGTTAGAAGTATGACTGGAGAATATCGGCTGCCAATGCTACGACGTACGCCATGAGGGGTGGATGCCGCATGCCAATGGCTAAATGCAAATATGCGATTAAAAGTTCAATTGTACAAATAAAAAAGCTGCTTTCGATGTAACCTGCTAAAAAAACGCCTTTTGCTTTGGCAAAATTTGGAAAATGCGTATCTTTGTGCGCTTAAAGCGCGCCTACACCTCAACGATGTCGGCGTCACACCCACAGAAAATAAAACAAAACATAAACCATTTATTATCCAAGCATTGCCGCAGGCCTGCGCCTCTACAACGGCATATGTTTGATATTAAATTATTTACAACACTAAATGTCAACACTCGAACAAATCCGTCAGCGCCCCATCCTGATTATCTCCATTCTGGGCCTGGCACTCTTGCTGTTCATCCTGACGGCCGTTGACCGTCCAGGCGAACTGTTCACCGACAACCACACCGTGGCCAAAGTCGACGGTGAGAAAATCGATTACATGGAATTCCAGAAACGCGTGGAGCGTCAGCAGGAGCAGATGCAGCAGCGCGGATACAGCAACATGGATCCCGCACAGGTGCAGGAATACGTGCTTCAGCAGATGATTTCCGAGACCCTGATGCAGAAAGAGTTTGACCGTCTGGGCCTCACCGTCACCGACGCAGAGCTGTCAAACGCCCTGCTCGGCAAGACACCCCACCCCTACGTGCAGCAGATGGTGCAGAGCATGGGCATACCCAATGCACAGCTGCTCTGGGAAGCCGCCAACAACCCCACCAAGGCTGGCATCACCCCCGACCAGGCTCCCGCCTACCAGCAGGCTTGGCTCGCACTCGAAAAGGACACCGAGCAGATGCTCCTCCAGCAGAAGTTCATGAGCCAGTTCGCCGGTGTGCTCACCGCCAACAAGCTTGACGCCGAAGCAATCTTCAACGACAACGCATCGACATCGACCATCGCATACGCAAAGAAGGACCTCTCCTCGCTCAAGGACGAAGATTTCCCCGTGTCCGACGCCGAAATCAACGACCTCTACAACACCGAGAAGAACCGCTACCGCATCAATGAGCCGCAGCACATGGTAAGCTACATCGCCGTGGATGTGGTTCCCTCCACCGACGACCTCGCCGCCGCTCAGAAGGAGGTTGAGGACGCCATGGTCGGTCTCCGTCTCAACGAAGGCACAGAAGCCGTGGCTTCGAACGGCAAGTTCTACGTGAACCGCGTGTCGGCAACAGCCTACTCGCTTGCTCCCGCACTGCGCAAGTCCGTTCCCGGCATGGCAAAGGACTCCGTAGCCATGGTTTCGTTCATCGACAACCAGTACACCATCGCCAAGCTGCTCGACACGACCACTTCGGTTGACTCGGTTCTGGTTGACCTCGCATTCATCAATGAAAGCGTTGATGCCGACTCGATTATCAGCCGCCTCAACACCGGCGCTGCCAAGGCCGACCTCGGCGAAGCCCTCTCGCAGAGCCAGGACAGCATCTGGGTATCGCTTCTCGACCCCTCGATTGCCACCCTCAAGGATGAAATCGCCAACGCCGAAACCGGCAAATACTTCAAGCCTGCCAACGGCCAGCCCGGCATGACCATCCGCGTGGTCAACCGCAAAGCCCCCGTGACAGTGTACGACGTTGCCGAAATCACCTACGATGTGATTCCCTCCAACGCCACCATCCAGAAACTTAACGGCGACCTCCGCAAATTCCTCGACACCAACACCACCGCAGCCGCCTTCAGCGCAGAAGCCACCAAGGCCGGCTACTCGGCACTCACAGCCGTGGTAACCCCCTCGACCCTGAGCATCAACGGCCTCCCCGAAAGCCGCGGAGCCGCCAAATGGGCGCTCGGAGCCAAGAAGGGCCAGGTTAGCGGCGTGTTCAACAACGACCGTGACTCCCGCCTGCTCGCTGTTGCCGTGAACGACATCTACGACGGTAAGTTTGTGCCCGCCACCAACGAACAGGTACGCGCATTCCTCACCAACAAGGTGCGCAACAGCAAGAAAGCAGCCAAGCTCGTGGCCGACTTCACCGGCAAGGGCAAATCGGTGGCTGAATATGCTGCTGCCATGGGCGTGAAAGCCGACACCACCCAGGTTACATTCGGTCAGGCTTACGTGGCCAACTTCCCCATGTATGAAAGCGCCCTGCAGGCCAACGTGGCTGTAGCCAAGCCCGGAGCCCTCGTAGGCCCGCTCGCCCTCAACCAGAGTGTAGTGGTGTTCACCGTGACAAACGTGAACAATCAGGGTCGTAAGTTCGACTTCGAGAACGATGCAATGGTGTTCAACCAGCGTGAAGGCGCAGCCTCGTTCCAGCGCACACTGCCCGACGTAATCCTCGGCAACAAAAAAATCGACAACAAGATTCAGAAATTCTACAGCGACCGCCAGTAATCAGGCTTGCGTCTCGCAATCCGGCATAACAAAGGCGGTGTGTCACTCCAACGGCACACCGCCTTTGACATATCTTCCACCAAAACCTAAACAACCATGAAAACAACAGCCTTAGCCGCACTGGCCTGCACTACCATCATCGGCAGCGCACCCACAGTCAATGCCCAAAGCCAACAGCAAGACGCGCCTGCCACCCTGACAGCGCAGTTCACCGACGGCTGGATGGCGCCATATTTCGGACTTACTTCTGATGCTCAGCGCACCTGGGACGTGGAGGTACGCATGGAGCAGGACGGCAGCAAGCTCAGGGTGATAAATCCCTATGGAAGCGCCGGATTCAAACTGGCCGCCGGCGAATCAAACGCCACAACCGAGCCGCACGACATAGTGTTCGACATTTCAGACCCCGATTTTGTCCGTGTCGAACTGAATGCAGCCTACACCTCGCCGGAAGGGGTGTTTGGCACCGGAGTGCAGACCATATGGGCGCAAGGCCGCGCCGATTACCTTATTGCCACCGGACGCACACCCGAAGTAATCACTCTGAACGCCTTGAACTCCACTTTCGACGGCACCACCCTCACTGTGCCGCAAGCCGTGTTGGGCTTCACCTCCAACCCGATCCAATGTGGCGAAACATGGAATGCCGGAGCATTCGCCACCCGTGTGGAGCTGAAACAAAGTGCGGTCGAGACAATCCCGACCGACGACACCATTCAGCCTGACGGAGCAACCGGTCCTGAATATTTCAACCTCCAGGGCATGCCGGTGCCGCACCCCGAATCCGGCGACCTCTACATCGAACGCCGCGGCCACAACGCACGCCTCGTCAGGATGTAACCGCATCCGGACACATTCCCGTTTTCAACTGATACATTTTCCTCAACACCATGAAATCCCGATTCCTCACTATCGCTTTAGCCGCTACCGGCGCAATTTGCTCCTACGGACAGACTGTGGAGCAGACACCCTACGGTGCGAGAATCATCACACCACAAACCGTCACCGAACTGCAGTTTTTCACTCCGGCCTCCGTCAGGGTTGTGAAATATCCTGCGGCGACACCTGCCCCTGAAATGCGGGAGAGCCTGTCGGTCATTGCACATCCCACCGAAACAAAGGTCCGGACAATCCGCACGGACAGTACCCTGACACTCAGGTCTCCGGCATTTGCCGCCACCGTAAGCCTGGCGGATGGCTCAATATCATACACCGATCCCGACGGGAAACTGCTCACCAGCGAATGCGGCACGCAATTTTCACCGGTGGACGATGCCGGCCGGAGCACATATGCCATCTCGCAGCGCTTCCGGCTTGCCGACAATGAAGCCATCTACGGCCTGGGCAACTACGAGAACGGCACTCTCTCGCAACGCGGATGCACCCATACACTCCAGCCGGGCAACATCGAGGACGGAATTCCTGTGATGCAGTCGGTGAAAGGCTATGGCATAATCTGGGACAATTATTCGCCGATAGCATTCAGCGACAATGCCGAAGGGATGTCGTTCACATCGAGCGCCGGCGACTATATGGATTATTATTTCATGTACGGCGGCAATGCCGACGGGGTGATAAGACAGATCCGCACCCTCACTGGCAAAGTGCCCATGTTCCCGCTATGGAGTTTCGGCTTCTGGCAGAGCCGCGAGCGTTATAAAAGTCAGGACGAGCTCCTGGAGGTTGTGGCACGTCACCGCAAACTTGGTGTACCCATCGACGGCATCATACAGGACTGGCAATACTGGGGCAACAACTACCAGTGGAACGCCATGGAATTCCTCAATCCCGGATTCCACAATCCACAGCTCATGATGGACTCCGTTCACTCCATGAACGCCCATGCCATCATCTCCATATGGTCCTCCTTCGGGCCGCAGACCAAGCAATACCGCGAGCTTGACAGCAAAGGGCTCCTGTTCAACATCGCCACATGGCCGGAATCGGGCATCGACAACGTGTGGCCGCCGCGCATGGACTACCCTTCGGGGGTACGTGTCTACAATCCATACAGCGCCGAGGCACGCGACATATACTGGAAACACCTCACCCGCCTGCACGACTTCGGCATGGACGGATGGTGGATGGACTCGACCGAGCCTGACCATTTCAATGTGACCGAGGCCGACCTCGACATCCCCACCGGCATGGGGTCGTTCCGCAGTGTGCGCGGTGCGTTTCCGCTCATGACTGTAGGCGGGGTCTACGACCATCAGCGCCAGGTGTCGGACAGCAAGCGCGTGTTTATTCTCACCCGCTCGGGCTGGACGGGTCAGCAGCGTTACGGGTGCAACGTATGGAGCGGCGACGTGTCGTCCACCTGGGAGATGCTGCGCAACACCGTGCCTGCCCTGCTCAATTTCACACTCACGGGCAACCCGAACACCAACTCCGACATAGGCGGATTTTTCTGCGGTGCATACAACAACGGACGCAATGACAACTTCGCCACACGCAATCCTCAATTTCAGGAACTGTATGTGCGCTGGCTCCAGATGGGAGCCTTCACTCCAATGATGCGCTCGCATGGCACCGACATAAAGCGGGAAATATATTATTTCGGCAAGAAAGGGGAGCCTGTCTACGACGCAATCCGCGATGCCATCCGGCTGCGCTACCGTCTGCTCCCCTACATCTATTCCACCGCATGGATGGTGACCGACGGCGACTACAGCTATATGCGTGCGCTGTGGATGGATTTCCCCGCCGACACCGCCACCCATAATTGCCACACACAGTTCATGTTCGGTCCGGCACTGCTCGCCGCTCCTGTGCTCACGGCACAATACACGCCGGAGAAGGTGATGAATCTCGACGCCAACACCGGATGGAACCGCTCGACAACAGCCGACGGCGGAGAAATCAACGGTGTGGATTTCTCCTCTCCGCGCACCCACAATGTGTATCTCCCCGCAGGCTCGGAATGGTATGACTTTCACTCCGGCCAACGGCTCCAGGGAGGCAACTCTGTGAGTGCATCCACAACTCTGGGCATAATGCCGCTGTATGTCCGGGCGGGTGCCATACTTCCCATCGGGCCGGAAGTGCAATACGCCACCGAGAAGCCCTGGGACGACCTTGAAATACGTGTCTATCCCGGAGCCGACGGCCGTTTCACGCTCTATGAGGATGAAGGCGACAACTACAACTACGAAAACGGGGCATACTCGACTATAGAATTCCGGTGGAACGACAAATCGGACCGACTGACTATAGGCAAACGTACAGGCGATTTCCCCGGAATGCTGACCAACCGCCTTTTCCGTGTGAAAAACATGGCCACCGGCCGAATGGCTGAAGTGAATTACACAGGCGCCTCGCAGACCGTGCGTCTGTGAGACAGTCGCATGCAACGCTACAACCTGCATATAGACATCAGATATGGAAAAATGGAAAACCCTGGCGTCGGAATATCTGTTCCGGCGCCCGTGGCTGACAGCCCGTCGCGACACCGTGCAACTTCCCAACGGCGTGGTGCACGACGAATACTACGTGCTTGAATATCCCACATGGGTAAACGTCATAGCCATCACTACCGACGGTCGCTTCGTGATGGTGGAACAATATCGTCACGGCCTCCAGGATATATTCACAGAACTTGTGGCCGGTGTAGCCGAGAAAGGCGAGACCCCTCTTGAAGCCGCAAAGCGCGAACTGCTCGAAGAAACCGGCTTCGGCGGCGGAGAATGGACTCTCAACACCGTGCTGTCGGCCAACCCCGGCAGCCAGAACAATCTCACCTATTCATTCATTGCCAGCGGGGTGGAACAGATTGCCGGACAGCATCTCGATTCCACCGAAGATGTCAGCGTGCGCATCCTCACCCGTGAAGAAGTGTACCGCCTGCTCGCCGACGATGAAATGAAGCAAGCCCTAATGGCTGCTCCACTCTGGAAATACTTCGCTCTCAATCCCCGCTGACCATCCTGAGCGTTCGCCCGTCGCGCCGGCCGTGGAAAAATCTGTCGAGCACACGGGCGTAGATATCGTCAGGCGAGACCATGTCAAACAAAGTCATGGACGACCGCAGTTTCACGCTGTCAACATTTCCGAACACATCCACAATGTCCACCTCCGGCAATGCCAGAACTGCCTCGGTCACAGCTCTCAGCCGCCGGTTAAGCTCCGGATGCTCCAGATAGGCGGCAGCCTCATCTATCCCGGCGAGGCCGTAGAACTCCGAGTAGTAGGAAGCCCCCAGATGTTTGTGCTGCGGAAATATATACCACATCCAGTGCGTCTGCTTACGCCCCGCCTGCACTTCCTTGAGCGCCATATGGTAGGCACGGTCCTGCGCAGTAATAAACCGTTCGAGGTTATATTTGTCCTGTTCCATATTAGGTATTCAGTTGATTCGTATTGCGAAAATACCAATTTTATCTGGAAGCAACAGTATGTCGCACCCTGGTTTCTTATCGGAACTCATCTGAGTTTATCAGATGTTAGCATCCGGAGGAGTGCCTTGGGAGGGTTAGGGTGGCTTTTGCGGGCGTTATTTGGGGGTGTTGAAAATTTTATTTACATTTGTGAGTAGAATCTCCGGGAGGGCTGCGGCGCTCCGGGGCAGTCAGACAAATCTCATAAAACGCGATAATTATGCGAACCAACTATAAGCGCGTGCTTCTCAAACTCAGCGGCGAATCGCTCATGGGAAGCCAGCACTACGGAATAGACCCCGAACGCCTCGGCCAGTATGCCGAGCAGATAAAGGCCGTGGCCCAAAGCGGCGTACAGGTTGCCATCGTGATCGGCGGAGGCAACATCTTCCGCGGCATGCAGGGAGCCGCCAAGGGTTTCGACCGCGTGAAAGGCGACCAGATGGGGATGCTTGCCACCGTTATCAATTCGCTGGCGCTCAGTTCGGCCCTGACATCCATCGGGCAGCCGGCCAGCGTGTTCACCGCCCTCAACATGTATCCCATCGGTGAATACTACAGCAAATGGAAAGCCATCGAGGCCATGGAGGCCGGGAAGGTGGCCATCCTGTCGGGCGGCACAGGCAATCCGTTCTTCACCACCGACACCGGGGCAGCCCTGCGCGGGGTGGAAGTGGAGGCCGACGTGATGCTCAAAGGCACCCGCGTTGACGGCATCTACACCGCCGATCCGGAGAAAGACCCCACTGCAACAAAATTCACCGAAATCACCTACGACGAGGTGTACACACGCGGCCTGAAAGTGATGGACCTCACCGCCACCGCCCTGTGCAAGGAGAATAAGCTCCCGATCATCGTGTTCGACATGGACACTCCGGGCAACCTGAAAAAAGTGCTCGAAGGCGAACCTATCGGCACACTTGTCTATTAATCATCTTTTTACCATACCCAATGACTGATCCGAAAACCTATCTCGACCCGGCTGAAGAGAAAATGGAAATGGCCGTGATGTATCTCGACGAAACCCTGCAGCGTATCCGCGCAGGCAAGGCCAACCCCAAAATTCTCGACGGCATCCGCGTGGACTACTACGGGTCGCAGGCTCCCATCTCGAACGTGGCCAACGTGTCGGTGCCAGACGCCCGCACCATCGCCATCACCCCGTGGGAGAAATCAATGTTCAAGGAGATTGAGAAAGCCATCATCAACTCCGACCTCGGCATCACTCCCGAAAACAACGGCGAGGTGATCCGCATCGGCATCCCGCCCCTCACCGAGGAGCGCCGCAAGCAGCTTGTGAAGCAGTGCAAAACCGAGGCCGAGCAGGCAAAAGTGAGCGTGCGCAACGCCCGCCGCGATGCCATCGAGGGCCTGAAAAAAGCCATCAAGCAGGGCATGCCCGAGGACGTGGAGAAGGATGCTGAGACCACAGCCCAGAAAATCCACGACAAATATCTCAAGCGCATCGACGAGATTTTCACTGCAAAAGAGAAAGAGATTCTCACCGTCTGAGCGTCACGACGCTTAGCGTCAAGCAGTCCTCCTCCCCATACACAAACCGGAGTGTGTCATGGCACCGCAATGCCGTGGCACGCTTCCGGTTGTATTGATTATATGGCAAACATCAGTAACTTCAATCGTTAACAGTAGCCCCTTAAAAATATGCAGCGCGTCCTGTTTCACAGCACCATCTTCGGGCCTATCCATTCGCGCAGGCTCGGCACCTCGCTCGGCGTAAACCTAATGCCCGACGACGGAAAAGTATGCACCTTCGACTGCCTCTATTGCGAGGCCGGATTCAACGCCCAGGGTCCCGGCACAACCGGACTGCCCCCGCGCGAGGTGGTGGCCGCACAGCTCGAGGCAAAGCTCCGGGAGATGCACGCCGACGGAACCACGCTCGACGTGATCACATTCTCAGGCAACGGCGAGCCAACGCTGCACCCCGAGTTCCCGGCCATCATAGCCGACACCATGCGGCTGCGCGACAGCTTCTATCCCGAGGCCAAGGTCAGCGTACTCACCAACTCCACCCGCATCTTCACCCCGGAAGTCGCCAAGGCCCTGAAGAAGGTGGACAACAACATCCTCAAGCTCGACTCCGCCGTGGAAGACACCATGCGGATCATCGACCGCCCCACATCGCCTGCGTTCACCGTAGAGAAGGTGGTGGAATCCCTGCGGCAATTCGCTGGCACAGGCATAATCCAGACCATGATGGTGCGCGGCCAGTGGGAGGGCCTGGAGTTCGACAACACCACTCCCGCCGAGGTCGACGCCCTCATCGAAGCCTACCGGCGCATCGGTCCGCGCGAGATAATGCTCTATTCGCTCGACCGCACCACCCCGGCAAAGACACTCGTGAAAATCGAGGCGCCCGAACTTAAGGAAATCGGCGAAAAGATTGCCGCGGCAACAGGCATACCAGTACAAGTGAACTAATCAATCCCGACAGCCACATATGATCCCACCATTCCTTCAGCCAGGCGACCGCATAGCCATCCTCTCGCCCGCTTCGGCCATAGCGCATGAACGCATCGACGGAGCGGCAGCCACATTGCGCCGTTCAGGCTATGAACCGGTAGTGATGCCGCATGCAAAAGGGGTGCACGGCTCGTTCAGCGGCACCGTGGAGGAGCGTCTGGCCGACCTCACCGCCGCACTGACCGATCCCTCGGTGAAAGCCATCCTCTGCTCACGCGGAGGCTACGGCTGCGTGCATCTGCTGCAGGAACTCGACAAAATTCCGGCCGGACACTTCAACAAATGGCTCATCGGGTTCAGCGACATCACCGCTCTGCACGCCTTGTGGGCGCGCAAAGGCTACGCATCGCTGCATGCCTCCATGGCCAAGGCGTTCGCCGCATACGGCACTCCGGAGGCCATCACCGGCCTTGACGAGGAGATTGCCATCCTGCAGGGAAAGAACGTGACTATCCAGGCCCACTCCGACGGCTCACAACAGCTTGCCGGCCACCCGGGCAAAGCACATGCACCGGTGCTCGGGGGAAACCTCGCCGTTCTCGGCGGACTGACAGGCACGCCGTTCGACCCACTGGCGGCCGCCGCACGCCGCGGAGAGGATTTTATCCTGCTCGTAGAGGACATAGCCGAGCCTATCTATAAAGTGGAACGCATATTCTACCAGCTGCTTCTCACCGGTTCCCTCGAGCATATGAAGGGGCTGATTGCAGGCGATTTCACGGAATACAGGCCATCATGCGACCATGCCGGCATGCAGCAGATGATCGAGGCATTCATTGCCCGCAACCTGCGCGGCAAGACGGATATACCCGTGACCTACAGCATATCCGTAGGCCACAGGGACGAAACGAACTATCCTGTGATTCTCAATTGTCCGGCCACACTGGAAGTTACCGCCGGAAACAGCACCCGGCCGGGCGCCACAGCCACCACCCTCACTTTCAGCTGATTGTTACCAGCCGCCTGAGGCGCCGCCGCCGCCGGTCATACCGCCGCCGAACGAACCTCCGCTGAAACCGCCGCCACCGCCGAAGCCACCATGGCCACCTCCGGGGATAATAACTACCGGAGGCACCGCCTCCTTGGCAATGACATAGGGTTTCTCGAAACGTTTCTTGCAGTTGAGACATGTATAGTCCTTCACACCCCTCCCTTCCCGGGTGGTTGTGGGGCGGATAATCATGCGGTCGTTGGTGAGCACGCACGCACGCGCATGGCATGAGGGGCACACCGTGTAGTTTTTCTTAGGATTCACGTAAGGGATAATGTCGGTCTCGCCGCACGACGGGCATAGCCACACGTCATAGTCCACCGAATCCAGGCGCTCCTCGGCATCCTGACTCGGAGTGAGATAGGCGTTGTCGTTGTCTTCGTCCACGCGCTCCATGCGTGTGGAACAGTTGGGACACAGGCGCTTGTGCATGCGCACATGCCGCATCAGCAGCACCAGTACA
This sequence comes from Muribaculaceae bacterium, assembly GCA_048222005.1. Lineage (GTDB taxonomy): Bacteria > Bacteroidota > Bacteroidia > Bacteroidales > Muribaculaceae > UBA7173. The sequence goes on from DBFWRP010000136.1 coordinate 14,343, forward strand.
ATATATGCGGGAAACACACATCCAAGCGTCAGGAACGAGGCCATGAGCATGGCGAGGCGGATGCCGTCGAGCGAACTGTAACGTTTGACTGTGGGCAAACGGCGCTCGCCGAAATAAATTCCCAACACCAGAAAAAGCGCCACCATCCCGGCCAAAGCGCAAACGCCGAGATAGAATTCAAAAAAGTTGTCATCCTCATCCGCGGCACCCGGCTGCTGTCCGGACATAAGCTCCTCCCTCGCCTCATCTGAGGTCATGGCCTTGTGCATGGTGGAAAGCGCGGCAAGCACGCCGCCATCGTAATCCCCTGTGCGGAAATGCGGGGCCATGTCGTGCCTTATGATGTTCGAAGCTATCACATCGGGGAGCACCCCTTCGGCACCGTAACCGGTGCGTATCACCGCCTTACGGTCGCCAGTGGAGATGAGCACGAGCACACCGTTGTCCTTGTCGCCCTTACCGATGCCCCATTCCGAGAAAAGGCGGGTGGCGAAATCGTCGATGTCCTCGCCTTCCAGATCCGGCACAATCACCACCACCGGTTCGGCCGACGCCTCACGCCATATGGAGGCAAGCGTAGAATCGGCCTGCGCACGGGCCTGTGCCGACATGGCGCCTGCCATATCCGACACATATCGCGTGCGGTCGGTTACATGCACATTGCTTATGTCCTTCACCGTAAGGGCGTGAACGGGAAGAATGCATGCGAGTAAGATAAAAAGAGCCGAAAGGCGGGTCAGAAGTTTCATAGAGCTTTAGGGCTATTGGTGAGGCCGCGATGAATCGCGGAAGCTGAGACAAAAAAAATGGATTTAGAGGCCGGTATGCACGGGCCAAGACTGCCGGGAGAAAGAGATTCAGACTGCCGGGAGGGAGAGACCGTTGAGCTTGCGGTAGAGATCGAGGGCATAGACGTCGGTCATGGCCGAGACATGGTCGACCACCGCCTGGATACGGTGGTACAGTTCGGGGGCATGCACATCGTACTGCTGCGGCACCTGCGACAGCAGCAGCCGCGAATAGTTGAGCGTGGGGTTGCATACGGCATGCACCAGTTTCTCAAGCAGGAAGGTGATGATGCGGTTACCGGCCAGTTCGATGTTCACCACGTCGGGAGCCCGGTAGATTCGCTCCCAGCTCAAGGCGTTGCACTGCGCGAATGCCGCATGCTGCAGTTCAGGCACTTTGTCGAGCAGGTGTCCGGTGAACTCTCCGCGAAGGATGGCATCCTCGTTGGCCACGAACGCCTCGGCGCAACTCTGCACCAGGGCGCCGATCACACCCGAGCGCAGATAGGCAATCTGCTCGTTGGGATCGGTGATCATGGCCATCACCTGCTCGCAACGAGCCCGTCGCTGCGGCTCGAAGAAGGCCAGTAAGAGCTGCTTCACTTCCTGTGTGGAGAGGATTTTCAGCTTATGCGCGTCCTCGATGTCCATCACTTCGTAGCAGATATCGTCGGCCGCCTCAACAAGGTAGACCAGCGGATGACGCGCATAGCTGAGCCGGTCGTCACCGTTGTCCTCAAGGCATATCATGCCCAGCTGCGATGCGATGCGCCGGAAGCTGTCGCGTTCGGTGGTGAAGAAGCCGAATTTGTTGCGCGTCCCGGCAAGGGTGGAGCTGTAAGGGTATTTCACAATCGAGGCCAGCATGGAGTAGGTCATGGCGAAGCCGCCGTTGCGCCGGCCGTTGAAGCTGTGGGTGAGCAGCCTGAACGCGTTGGCGTTCCCCTCGAAATGCACCAGGTCGGCCCAGCATTCGGCCGGGAGTTGCTGCTGCAGCGGAGCGCCCGCACCTTCGGAAAAGAAGGTGGAGATGGCCGTCTCGCCCGAATGACCGAACGGAGGATTGCCCAGATCGTGGGCCAGACAGGCTGCCGCCACAATCTCGCCTATCGAATCGAGCGCAGCGCGGGTGGCGGCATCGGTGTGCCGCGCACGCAGGGCCGATGCCACCTCATTGGCCATCGAACGCCCCACACACGCCACCTCCATGCTGTGGGTGAGCCTGTTGTGCACAAACACGCTCCCCGGAAGCGGAAACACCTGGGTCTTGTTCTGGAGCCGGCGGAAGGGGGAGGAGAACACCATGCGGTCGAAATCGCGCTGAAAATCTGAGCGCGTGCCGCCGTTGTGGCTGTCGTGATAGTTCTCCAGCCCGAAACGGCGGTCGGACACAAGTGTGGCCCACTCCATCCGTTCCCGCTGTGGGGATGCTGGCTGGTCTGATTGGTTTCGGGTCATGTTCATTCTTCTGAATCGCCCCCTTGCGGGAGGAGATCGTCATATTTCTGATACAGGAAATCGTTATAGGGGAAACGCTCGGCGTGAATCTGCCGGGCCTTTTCGTAAATGAGCTGCTTGAGCTCGTCAATGTTGGTGCCCTTCTTGGCCGACACGAACACGCAGTTGCCCGGATCAAGTCGGTTCATCCATGTGGCTTTCAGCTCATCAAGGGGGATGTTGCGCGCGGTGCGCGGGGTGAGGTCGTCGGCATCCTTGGGGATGTGGCTGTAGGCGTCGATTTTGTTGAACACCATGATCATGGGTTTGTCGGCCGAACCGCACACTTCGGCAAGCGTCCTGTTCACCACCTCTATCTGCTCCTCGAACTGCGGATGGCTTATGTCGACCACATGCAGCAGCAGGTCGGCGTCGCGCACCTCGTCCAGTGTGGATTTGAACGACTCGACAAGGTGAGTGGGGAGCTTGCGGATGAACCCAACGGTGTCGGTGAGCAGGAACGGCAGATTCTCTATTGTCACCTTGCGCACGGTTGTGTCCAACGTGGCGAAAAGCTTGTTCTCGGCAAACACATCGCTCTTGCTCAGCAGATTCATCAGGGTGGATTTCCCCACGTTGGTGTAGCCTACAAGAGCCACACGGGTGAGTTTGCCACGGTTCTTGCGCTGGAGGGTCTTCTGCCGGTCAATGTCGCGAAGCTCCTCCTTTAGCAGCGATATGCGCCGCAGGATGATTCGGCGGTCCGTCTCAATCTGAGTTTCACCGGGACCACGCATACCGATACCGCCGCGCTGACGCTCCAGGTGGGTCCACATGCGCGTAAGCCTCGGGAGCAGATACTGGTACTGCGCCAGCTCCACCTGCGTTTTGGCCGTGGCCGTCTGCGCACGCTTTGCGAAAATGTCAAGAATCAGACTGGAGCGGTCGAGAATCTTGATCTGCAGCTCCTTCTCGATGTTGGCCACCTGCTTCGACGACAGGTCATCGTCGAAGATAGCCATTCCTATCTCGTTTTTCTCAACGAATTCCTTTATCTCAAGCAGCTTGCCGCTCCCCACGAAGGTGCGCGGATTGGGGTTCTCCACCTTCTGTGTGAACCGCTTCACCACCTGCGCCCCCGCCGTGTCGGCCAGAAACTCAAGTTCGTCAAGATATTCATCAACCTTTGCCTCATTCTGCTGCTGGGTCACAAGGCCCACGAGCACAGCGCGTTCGGTTGTTTCTTTGCTTATTACTAAATCTTTCATGCTCAATTACAAAACACAGTTGACAGGCCCTGCGCCTGCACATAACCGTCCTAATTTACAAAGATACGTATAAGTCGAGTGCAAAAGCAAATTAATTTGCTTTTGCCAAGCGAAAGTATCTAAGACCTCTGTCAAAGATAACAATTTTTTATGGTTCAAGTTGAAATCACGACGCATGTATTTATC
>DBFWRP010000137.1:0-23444 GCA_048222005.1 Muribaculaceae bacterium
ATTCCGGTTTTCAACAAAGTTAGCCAAAATTTTTCCGAAAATGCGTGCGATTTTTCCGGTCGACTGGCCGGAAATTAATCAATTTTTTAAGCTCAGGGCGTTAAAACAGTCGATTTTCTGGTTGTGCGCTCAGAATGTCAGATAGTTACGTTGATTTGTCCGGTGTGGCGTTTTTTGTGGCAAATAAGTCGTACACTCGGCAATTCAAAGAAATTCGCTATTTTTGTATGTCGGTCGGCAAATTTAAGCGTAGTCTTGGTCGGCCGGCTTTTGATTTCATCATTTTATCGCATCACCCCGTGGCACTGAATTATATTTGGCTCGCGTTTTTTATTGTCGCATTTGTAGTGGCAGTTTTCAAAACAGTTTTTTATGGCGACATGCAGATATGGTCGTCGATAATGTCGGCCTCCTTTACATCCGCAGCCACAGCATTTGAAATTTCGCTCGGCCTGACCGGAATCCTGTCGCTCTGGCTCGGCCTGATGAAAATTGGAGAGAAGGCCGGTGTCATCAACTTTTTCGGGCGCATGATTTCGCCGCTGTTCTGCCGCCTTTTCCCCGGAGTGCCCAAGGGACACCCGGCCATGGGCTCAATTTTTATGAACGTGTCGGCCAATATGCTCGGGCTCGACAATGCCGCCACCCCGCTCGGTCTCAAGGCCATGCAGGAGTTGCAGACGCTCAACAAGGAGAAGGACACCGCAACTGATGCCATGATAATGTTCCTGATTCTAAATGCGTCCGGATTGTGCTTCATCCCCATAAGTATCATGATGTACAGGGCGCAGGCGGGAGCTTCCAACCCGACAGACATCTTTCTGCCCATCCTTCTGGCCACCTTCATCTCCACGTTCGTAGGCATCGTGGCTTTGTGCCTCAAGCAGCGCATACGCCTCACCGACCCTGTGCTTGTGACCTGGCTTGCCGGCATGGCGGCGGTGATTGCATTTGTGGTGTGGATTTTCTCAGGGATGGACGGACACAGGGTGGAAATCTATTCCGGCTTCATAGCCAACGCATTGCTTTTCGGTGTGATTATCCTGTTTCTTGGGGCAGGGCTGTACCGGCGCATCAATGCCTATGAGGCTTTCATCGAGGGCGCAAAAGAGGGGTTCAAGACAGCTGTGACCATAATTCCGTATCTTGTGGCCATACTCGTGGCCATCGGGATGTTCCGTGCATCCGGGGCGATGGATGTGCTGACGCATTACACATCGTCGGCAGTTGCAGCGTTGGGGCTTGACACTGAATGGGTGGAGGCGCTCCCCACGGCGCTCATGAAACCTCTTAGCGGTTCCGGCTCGCGCGGCATGATGGTCGACCTCATGGCCACACACGGGCCTGATGCCTTTGTGAGCCGAGTATCGGCTGCCATTCAGGGCTCTACGGACACCATGTTCTATGTGCTTGCCGTTTATTTCGGCTCGGTGGGTGTGCGTAAAACCCGTTATGCCGTCAGCTATGCCCTGCTGGCGGATATAGCTGGCTCGCTGGCCGGGATATTCGCCGCCTACGTCTTTTTCAAATAAGTTATTGCGACACCTGTAAGCTTGTGCGGCCGTTGTGTAATACACGGATTTTGCATACCTTTGCAGGTAACTTTATCGTTCTGACACGGCTTGCGGGTTCTGCACGCCACGGCCAACGGAAAGTTGCGACGTTTGTAATCTAAAATGTTTGACAACTGGATGTTGCACAACGAAAAATTTCAATGGCTCACCGATGGGGTGGCGATGCCGCCTCTGGATTTCGGGGTAGTGGAAGCTTGGATTGAAGAAGTGGCGAAGGCTCACGGACGCATTGCGGGCACGCTATCATATATCTTCTGCAATGATCCCAAAATCCTCGAAGTCAACCGTCAATTCCTTCAACACGACTATTTTACTGATATAATCACCTTCGACGATTGCCGTGGGAAGCTTCTGCGCGGCGATATGTTCATATCGCTTGATACGGTGGCGACAAATGCTGTTCAGCAAGGGGCCGCTTACCGTGAGGAGCTTTTGCGTGTCATTGTGCACGGAGTGCTTCATCTCTGTGGAATCAATGACAAAGGCCCTGGCGAGAGGGAGATAATGGAGGCGCATGAAAACGAGGCACTTGCAATGCTCGCAAAGATGCCTCCTGCCTATGTCGGCCATGAGGGTGATTGATCGGTGTTACGTTGAATCACGGCTGCTGCCAAATCTAATAACTGCATATGAAATTCGATTATGACGTGATTGTTGTCGGTGCCGGACATGCCGGTTGCGAGGCTGCTTCGGCTGCCGCGCGTATGGGCTTTTCGACACTGCTGATCACCATAGATCTAAATAAAATAGCCCAGATGAGTTGTAATCCTGCTGTAGGTGGGATTGCAAAGGGGCAGATTGTCAGAGAGATAGATGCCTTGGGCGGAATGATGGGAATTGTGACAGACCGTACGGCCATACAGTTCCGCATGCTCAACCGCTCAAAGGGACCTGCCATGTGGAGTCCGCGTGCGCAGAGCGACCGCATGCGCTTTTCGGCCGAATGGCGCTCGATTCTGGAGAACACACCTAATCTCAGCATGTGGCAGGATTCGGTGACCGAACTGCTTTTTGACAATATTGATGCCTCCCAGGCCGATGGGGTAGGGGAGAGGGCGGAAAAGCCGGTGGTTGCCGGTGTGAAAACCGCACTTGGGGCGACGTTCACCGCGCGCTCCGTTGTGCTCACAAACGGAACTTTTCTTAACGGCCTGATGCATGTGGGGCGCACCATGATTGAGGGCGGCCGTTGTGCCGAACCTGCTTCGCATGGCATCACTGAGCAACTTAAATCGCTGGGATTCAAGGCCGACAGGATGAAAACCGGTACTCCGGTGCGCATAGATGGCCGTTCTGTGAAATGGGAATGCACTGTGCCACAGGAACTTGAGGAGGATTTTCATAAATTTTCCTATCTTCCGTCGGTGAAGCGTGAGCTGAAGCAGCGCAGGTGCTACACAGTGTTCACCAATGAGCACACGCACGAAATCCTTAGAGCCGGATTGCCTGATTCGCCGCTTTACAACGGGCAGATTCAGAGTATAGGCCCGCGTTACTGTCCGTCGATTGAGACTAAGATCGTAACCTTTGCCGATAAGACCGAGCACCAGCTTTTCCTCGAACCGGAGGGTGAGACCACGCACGAATTCTATCTCAACGGCTTCTCCTCCTCGCTGCCTATGGATGTGCAGCTGTCGGCGTTGCAGACGATAGATGCCTTCAGCGATGTGCAGATTTATCGTCCGGGCTATGCTATAGAATACGACTTTTTCGACCCTACGCAGCTTACTCATTCGCTCGAGACGAAGCTTGTGGACCGCCTGTTTTTCGCCGGCCAGATCAACGGCACCACCGGATATGAGGAGGCCGCCGGTCAGGGACTTGTGGCTGGTGTTAATGCCGCGCTGGCGGCACATGCAGTCAACTCCGGATTGTCCACACGTGATACTTTTGAACTTGGCCGTGATGAGGCGTATATAGGAGTGCTTATCGATGACCTTGTGACCAAAGGTGTGGATGAGCCGTACCGTATGTTCACCTCACGTGCCGAGTACCGCATCCTGCTACGTCAGGACGATGCCGACATGCGTCTCACACCGCGGGGTTTCGCAGTCAATCTGGTCACGTACGAACGGTATCAGCTGATGGTTGAGAAGAAGCGCCTCCGTGATGAACTTATAGAGTTCATCTCCGAGTGTCCCGTCAAGGTGCAGGCCGTGAACGAGGCGTTCGTCCGCATCAATGAAGCCCTCGGCCTTACCGGAACGGAGCAGGCGCTCCAGCCCGTGAAGGAGGGGTGCCGGCTCAAGGCGCTTGTGTTGCGTCCACAGCTCACCATCGGTTTGCTCGCACGCGAATTTCCACAGCTGCGTAGTGTAGTCGACGCTCTTCCTGACGACCGGCGCGAAGAGATTGTGGAGGCGGCAGAGGTGCTTATCAAATATGATGGCTACATAAAACGTGAACAGCAGATAGCCGATAAAATCAAGCGCCTTGAATCCATTCCGCTTGGCGACAGGTTCGATTATTCAGCCATTACCTCAATCTCAACAGAGGCCCGCCAGAAACTTGAACGTATTCGCCCTGCAACCGTGGCGCAGGCCTCGAGAATCCCAGGAGTGTCGCCGGCCGACATCAACATACTGCTTCTTATGTGCGGGCGTTGAAACGGCCCTGAAACAGATTGATTGTTTCACGTGGAACACTCAAAAGCTGCGGGGCATCAGAAAGTTATATGAACCGGTCGGGTTCCCGGCCGACAAGAACAATAGCAAAACAAATCATACTTCAATATCGATATGGAATACATTAAATCGAAAGTGCGCGACGTTGTCGACTTTCCCCAGAAGGGTGTTGTTTTCAAGGACCTCACCACCGTGTTTAAGGATCCCCGTGCTCTCCACATAATCGGATGGGATCTCTCGCAGACCTATCGCGATAAAGGTGTGACCAAAGTGGTGGGCATCGAATCGCGCGGCTTTATCGGAGGCTCTATCCTTGCATTCGAGCTTGGTGCCGGATTCGTGCCTGTGCGCAAGCCCGGCAAACTTCCTGCCGACACCATCCAGGCCACTTATGAAAAAGAGTACGGCACTGACACCATCGAGATTCACCGCGATGCCATAACCGAGGACGATGTAGTGGTGCTTCACGATGATGTGCTGGCCACCGGCGGTACGATGGCTGCGGCCTATAATCTTGTGAAAAGCATGAACCCCAAAAAAATCTATGTCAACTTCATCATTGAGCTGACCGCATTGAACGGACGTGCAAATCTCCCCGCCGATGCCGAAGTCACCTCGCTGATCAAGTATTGAACCAAACCCTTGTTTCCGTAGCCCGGAAGGGCGGAGGATATATCAACGGCGCGCCGGATGGAAATTTCCGGCGCGCCGTTGTTGCCGATTAGCTTAGGAGTGCGTATTTTTGCAAACGAGGTGGTGCAATTGGATATGCCGAGCGTCCCTACAATCAGGGTGTGCTGCCTTCATAAATTCAAGCAAAAAAGGTTCGGATTAAATTATGAATAACATTGGGAATGATGCTTCAGGACGTAAAATCGTTATCGTAGGTGCTACCTCCGGGATAGGACTGGCGGTGGCGGAAAAGTTGGTTGCCGCCGGGGCGATTCTGGGTCTTGCCGGACGCAATCTGACGGCTGCGGAGGAGCTTGTCGCGCGTTATCCGGGACGTGTGTTCCTGGAGCGGATTGATGTTGCTTCCGCTGATGCGTCAGAGCGTCTGTCGCACCTCATCGGGCAATTGCAAGGGATGGATGTCTATTTCCATGTGGCCGGAGTGGGATATGCCAACCCCGAATTTGAGGCGGCACCCGATGCTGCCACCGTTGAGGTGAATGTGGCGGGATTCACGCGTATGATCGATGCCGCGTTTCGTTATTTTACCGGCGCCGGTGGTGGCCACATCGCTGCCATCACCTCTGTTGCCGGAACCAAAGGCATCGGGCCGATGGCGGCGTATTGCGCATCAAAAAGCTATCAGCGGATATATCTTGAGGCCGTGGCCCAGCTAGCTCATGCGCGTAGTCTTAAAATAACCGTTTCCGACATACGCCCCGGTTGGGTAAGCACGCCGCTCGTCGGGGAGGGTGCGCCACATCCCATGATGATGCCGGTGGATTATGCCGCGCGCCGAATAGTCTCCGCAATGGGGCGCCCCGGGGCGCATGTGGTCGACTGGCGATGGCGTTGCCTCGTCGGGCTGTGGCGCCTTGTGCCGCGATGGCTTTGGGTCAGAATGAATCCAGCGGCATTCGGGGGCGGCGGCTCAAAAAACATGTGTGAAAAATCGGGTTTCAGAAAGCTGTAAAGTTCTGCCAGACCTATCCGATTCATAATTTTTTCACTAACTTTGCACCCGGGTAGACTCTGTCTCAATGGCAGGAGACCCACACATATTAGACCAATTCTTCCCGCAACGATGAAAGAACAATTTGAAATGGTGGCGAAAACCTTCCAGGGACTGGAAGATGTGCTGGCTGAAGAGCTCCGCGACCTCGGAGCCGTAAACGTGGAGCCCGGGCGCCGCATGGTGCAGTTTGAAGGCGACCTCGAGATGCTTTATAAAGCCAATCTGTGCTGCCGCACGGCACTCCGCATTCTTAAACCCATCTACAAATTCACGGCGCGCAACACCGACGAACTTTACGAACATGTGAAGGAATTCGACTGGGGGGCGCTCATGTCGGTGGGAAGCACCTTTGCCATCGACACCGTTGCCTATAGTGACGAGTTCACCCATTCACGGTTCGTCACCTACCGGGTGAAGGATGCCATCGTGGACTGGTTCAAGGACCGCTATGGCGAGGATAAGCGTCCGGGCGTGCGTCTGCAGGACGCCGATGTTATGATCAACGTGCACATCTCCGGCGACCAGGTGACCCTGTCGCTCGATTCGTCGGGCGAATCCCTGCATAAACGCGGCTACCGCGTGGCGCAGACCGAAGCTCCCATCAATGAAGTCCTTGCCGCCGGCATCATTCTCCGCAGCGGCTGGCGCGGCGACTGTCCGCTTGTTGACCCCATGTGCGGTTCCGGCACATTCCTCGTGGAGGCTGCCCTTATCGCCGCCAATATCAATCCGGGTGTCTACCGCAAGCATTTCGCGTTCGAGAACTGGAAAGATTTCAATCAGGCTCTGTTCGACCGCCTGTACAACGACGATTCGGCCGAACGTGAATTCAAATTCAAAATCTATGGTGCCGACATCTCTCCCAAAGCCGTCGAGATAGCATCGCGCAACATCAAGAGCGCAGGCGTGGGGAGGATGATTGATCTGACCACAAAGCCGCTTTCTGCATGGATCGATGCCCCGGAGGACGGTGTGCTCATCACCAATCCCCCCTATGGCGAGCGTATCAGCGTCGAGGATATGGAAGGCCTGTATGCTCTCATCGGCTCGATACTCAAGAATGTTTTCAAGGGCTACCATGCATGGATCATTGCCGGGAAAAACGAATACATCGCCAAAATCGGGCTTGCTCCGTCGGAAAAGATTCCCATTCTCAACGGGGCGCTTGAATGCGAACTGCGCGAATATATAATCTTCGAGGGAGACTATAAATCGTTCCGTCGCGACGGTGGCCGACTGCGCGAACTCGATGAGAAAAAATCGGAACGACGGGACCGCAAGCATGGCAAATATTCCGACCGTCGTGACCGCCGGTCAGACCGTCCTGGCGACAATGACCGCAAGCCCTTCCGCGACCGCAACCGTCAGGGAGGACGTGATGCCCGCACCTCCGAGCGGGATTTCTCCGACAAGCGCCGCGAGCGTCGTGCCGACAAGGCGGCACCTCCACGCAACAAGCTTGAGGAACGTTACAGCCCGTCGTTCAAGCCTGGCCGTCCCGGATCCGGACGCACTTTCACGTCCGACAGGCCGCTCGATGCCGATAAGCCCACGCATAATCCTGAAAATCCGCTTGCGCTCCGCCGCAATGAGCAGGCTCTCAGGATGTTGGCTAACAAACAGCCCTCGCTGCCCGCACTCCGGAAACGCCGCAACCGCGACGGCCAGGAGGATTAATCGGAACTAATAGATTCATAATCAGAAGTATATAATCGTTATAACCATATCACAACAATGAACATTCTCCTGCTCGGTTCCGGAGGCCGCGAAGCGGCTCTCGCCTGGAAAATCAGTCAGAGTAAACTCACCTCGCGGTTGTTTATCGCACCCGGCAACGGCGGCACAGGCGCATTCGGCGAAAACGTGACGTTGTCGCCCATGGATTTCGCGGCTGTCGACCGTTTTGTATGTGAAAACGGCATCGAGCTGCTTGTGGTGGGCAATGAGGATCCGTTGGTGGCCGGCATCACGGACTATTTCCGTGCCAACCGCCCTGCCCTGAAAGTCGTGGGCCCGGAGAAAGCCGGCGCCATGCTTGAGGGGAGCAAGGATTTCGCCAAGGAATTCATGATGGAATTCGGCATCCCTACGGCGCGTTACCGCTCGTTCACCATCGATACGCTGGAGGACGGCTACCGTTTTCTTGAGACTCTTAAAGCTCCTTACGTGCTTAAGGCCGACGGGCTGGCCGCAGGAAAGGGCGTGCTGATTCTCGACTCGCTGGAGGAGGCCAAAGCCGAGCTGAAGGAGATGCTTTCCGGAATGTTCGGCGCATCGTCTGCCACAGTGGTGATCGAGGAGTTCCTTTCGGGAATTGAATGTTCGGTGTTCGTGCTCACCGACGGCCACGGCGGCTACCGCATCCTTCCGGTTGCAAAGGACTACAAACGCATCGGCGAAGGCGACACCGGCCTCAACACCGGTGGTATGGGGGCCGTAAGCCCCGTTCCGTTTGCCGACAGCGCTTTCATGGCAAAAGTGGAGGAGCGCATTGTGAAGCCTACCGTCGGCGGCCTGCTTTCGCGTGGCATCGATTACCGCGGATTCATATTCCTCGGCCTGATCAATGTCGACGGCGAACCCATGGTTATCGAATACAACGTGCGTATGGGCGACCCCGAAACAGAGGTGGTCATGCTGCGCATCGCTTCCGACCTCGTGCCTCTGCTTGTGGCTGCTGCCGGGGGTAATCTCGGTGACATGCCTCTGGAGATTGATCCGCGCACGGCTGTCACGGTCATGGTGGTTTCCGGCGGATATCCCGGAAGCTACGAGAAGGGGAAGGTAATCACCGGGCTTGACACCATTGAGGAGTCCATTCTGTTCCATGCCGGAACCCGCATTGATTCCGACGGACGTCTCCTCACCTCAGGCGGCCGCGTGATTGCCGCCAGCTCGTATGGCGACAGCATCCCCGATGCGCTTGAGCGCAGCTTCCGTTCGGCCAAGGCCATCAACTTCGATGGCAAATATATGCGCCGCGACATAGGCCGCGACCTTCTGCGCTAAACAGAACATAACTCCACTCTCCGTTTGTGATCAAGGACCGTCAAATAACCGCATTCTTTCATGCTAAATCGTCGGCGCTGGTGCTTTGGCTGCTGGCGCTGATGAGTTGCGTGTGCGCATGGCAGCGGGGTGCGGTGGCTGAGATTCCGGTGGCGGCAGGTTTGGGATTGCCGTCGGCGAATCTGTGGATTCACAGCCGGCTGGTTTCGGCTCTGGTCAATGTGGCGCTGACGGCAGTGGTGGCGCTCCTGATTGCTTATATCAACCGGGCGTTCAATGTGCTCCGCAGCCTCACGTGGCTTGTGGCGACAATGTTCATTGTGATGCAGGCTTCGGTTCCGATGGTGCTGGGGCAATTCTACGGCGGTTCGGTGTTGGCTTTGCTCGCGATGGTGGTGAGCGCCCTTATGTTTTCACTGTATGGCGATCCAGCCCCTCAGCGCCGGGTGTTCCTGATTTTCTTCCTTTTCTCGCTGGCCGCATTCACACAGGTGGGCTATCTGTTTTATCTGCCGGTGCTTCTTCTGGCGACAATTCAGATGCGTGTGTTCTCGCTCAAGACGGTCGTTGCTGCGCTGCTCGGTGTCGTAACGCCACCCTGGCTGCTTTTCGGCTTCGGCATCGTCGGATTGTCGGACCTGCATTGGCCCGACATCTCGTTCGATTTTATCTATGGAATCGATTTCAACGAGTTCGCGCAACTGTTCTCCACTGTCGGATTCACAATGGCGGTGGGGATCCTGTTTCTTGTGGCGAACCTGATGAAAATTCTCAGCTACAATGCGCGTACCCGCGCTTTCAACGGCTACCTGACCATGCTGCTCATATACACCATGGCGGCGATGCTGCTGAATTTCAATAATTTTACATTCTATATTCCGCTGCTCAATTGCCTTGTGGCCTATCAGGTGGGGCATTTCTTCACTTACAGGCGTCACCGCTGGAGCTATCTGGCCATACTTTTCCTTATTTGCTGCTATGCGGGGTTCTATGTCTGGGCAGTGTATTGAACCAAACTTAATATTTCTATGAAAAAAATCATCATTGAGTCGCATATACCGTTCGTGACCGACCAGTTCGACGGTATTGCGGAGGTTGTGCGTCTTTCTCCCGAAAATATAACCCCTGAAGCAGTGGCCGATGCCGACGCCATGATTGTGCGCACACGCACCCGGTGCGATGCTTCGCTGCTTGAGGGTTCAAATGTACGTTTTGTCGCCACCGCAACTATCGGCACAGACCATATCGACCTTGACTACTGCCGTCGCAAGGGGATACGTGTGGTATCGGCTCCCGGATGCAATGCGCCTGCGGTGGCTCAATATGTGTGGGCCTCAGTTCTCAGGTTGCGTCCGGACACCTCCGGAATGGTGATGGGAATCGTCGGGCTGGGCCATGTAGGGGCGATTGTGGCCGACTGGGGGCGCCAGCTTGGTGTGAAAATTCTGGCGTGCGATCCGCCCAGAGCGAGGATGCAGAAGGGGTGGAACCTGATGGAGCCGCTATCCGAAGGCGACGAACCTTTTGTAACGCTCGGCGAGATCTGTTCGGAGGCCGATGTGGTGACATTTCATACGCCCCACACTACCGGCGGGGAGGATGCCACGCATCATATGGCCGACGACCGGTTTTTCGCTTCGCTGAGGCGGCGCCCGATCATTATCAATGCAGCCCGTGGACCGATTGTGGACACAAAGGCCATTTTGCGCGCGTCTGACGCGTCGCGCATCGCCGGAATGGTGATTGACTGCTGGGAGGGAGAACCGGCCATTGACGGGCGTTTATTGGCGTGTTCAGATGTGGCCACTCCGCACATTGCAGGTTACTCTGTGGAAGGTAAACGCCGTGCCACCGATATGGCTGTCGCGGCTGCGCTCGAATTCTTCGGAGCGGCCCACACTGATGGGGCCTCACGTGTGGACTTAGGAAATGTCGTGACAGTCACACCGGAATTGATTCTTGACTCATACGACCCGATGGCCGATACAGCCGTGCTTAGACGGGAATTCACTCCTACCCGTTTCGAGCAATTGCGCAACGGCTATAATCTCCGTCACGAAGTGGGACACTGAGTCCCGTTTTCCGTTGGTGCGCCTGCGGTGCATTGCACATATCAGGAATATTGGTAAGAAAAAACGGAATTCTGTTTTGCGGGTTTAGCCTGAATTTCACTATCTTTGCTCGTCAAGCCAAGACAGGGGGGCACGCGTTGTGCCCGGACTGGTGGTCGCGGCTTGATTTGTTTGCAAGAAAAAGTGACTTGATGCTATGTTGAGACGTATCAGACAAATACTGGCCGTGGCCGGTATCCTCATGGTGACATTGCTGTTCCTGGACTTTACAGGCACTCTGCAAGCTTGGTTCGGCTGGATGGCCAAAATCCAGTTTCTGCCTGCGTTGCTCGCGCTGAATATGGCTGTGGTGGTGGGGCTTGTGGTGCTCACCCTGCTGCTGGGGCGTGTGTATTGTTCTGTGATTTGCCCTCTCGGGATTATGCAGGACGTGTTCGGCTGGTTCGGCAAAAAAGCCCGAAAGAACCGTTACAAGTATTCAAAATCCATCACGTGGCTGCGTGTCACCATGCTTGTAGTGATGGTGGCGGCGTTGTTGGCCGGAGCTGCCGCCATAGTGGCGCTGCTCGCCCCCTACAGTGCATATGGCCGCATCGCCCAGAGCTTTTTCGCTCCTGTGTGGGCGTGGTGCAACAATCTGCTTGCCACATGGGCAGAGAACCGCGGCAGCTATGAGTTCTACACTGTTGATGTTTGGTTGCGCGGATGGGTCACGCTTGCCGTGGCCGCCGCGACGCTGATTGTGCTCGGAGTGCTGGCATGGCGCAACGGCCGCACCTACTGCAACACAATCTGCCCCGTTGGCACCGTGCTCGGTTTTCTTTCCCGCTTCTCGCTGTTCCGCCCGGTGATCGACACTTCGAAATGCAACGGCTGCGGACTGTGCGCCCGTAACTGCAAGGCGGCCTGTATCAACAGCAAGGAGCATTCCATCGATTATTCACGTTGCGTGGCTTGCATGGATTGCATTGACAAGTGTCATCAGCATGCTATAAGCTACACATACCGCCATAAGAGCGTCCGAAAGGAATCGGCCGCTCCGGAGGATTCCGCACGCCGCACATTCCTGACAACGGCTGCTGTGGCCACTGCGGCCGCAGCTGTGAAGGCGCAGGAAAAGATTGTGGACGGCGGTCTGGCCGTGATTGAGGACAAAAAAGTGCCGGAACGTGCCACGCGCATCGTGCCTCCGGGAGCCAAAAGTCTGCGGCATTTCAGCCAGCATTGCACGGCATGCCAGTTGTGTGTGTCGGAATGTCCCAACGGAGTGCTCCGCCCGTCAACCGACCTCAAAACCCTCATGCAGCCCGAATCTTCCTATGAACGCGGATATTGCCGTCCGGAATGCACCCGCTGCTCGGAGGTGTGTCCGGCCGGAGCCATAGTGCGCATCACAAAGGAGGAGAAATCGTCCATACAGATCGGTCATGCCGTGTGGGTCATGGCCAACTGCGTTCCGGTTACCGATGGTGTAGAATGCGGCAACTGCGCGCGGCATTGTCCGGCCGGAGCCATAACGATGGTGCCGATGGATGCCGCGGATGCCACGTCGCTCAAGATTCCTGCCGTGAACGTGGAGCGCTGCATAGGTTGCGGTGCGTGCGAGAATCTTTGTCCGGCACGTCCGTTCAGTGCAATCTATGTTGAGGGGAACGAACGGCACCGCATCATCTGATGCCGCAGCGGCGTTTCACATATGACGGAAATCACTCACACTCATTATCATTCTGAACAATCGCTGCTTATGAAAGTAGACAACATGGATATGAACAGGCGCAGTTTCCTGAAGCTCATGGGAGCGGGGGCTGCAGCGACAACGGCTGCCCTGGCCGGATGCGACTCACGCAATAATGCCGTTACCGGCAACCGGACCTCGAACGGCGAGATTCCCACCGACAGCATGACATACCGCACAAATCCGAAAACCGGCGACAAGGTGTCGGTGCTCGGCTACGGTTGTATGCGCTGGCCGCAGCTCGACGAGAACGAGGGCGACCCCGGGGCTCTTGACCAGGACGCCATAAACGAGCTCGTGGATTACGCCATAGCCCACGGTGTGAATTATTTCGATACGTCGCCTGCCTATTGCCGCGGCATGTCGGAACATGCCACCGGTATCGCGCTAAAACGCCATCCACGCGACAAATTCTACGTGGCCACAAAGATGTCGAATTTTGCGCCTTCAACCTGGAGCCGCGAGGCATCGATTGCCATGTACCGCAATTCGCTGCGCGAACTGCAGGTGGATTACATCGACTACATGCTGCTGCATGCCATCGGAATGGGCGACGGTATGACGGAATTCAATTCGCGGTACATCGATAACGGAATCCTTGATTTCCTGGTTGAGGAGCGCGAGGCGGGACGTATACGCAATCTTGGGTTCTCGTATCACGGAGACATCAAGGTGTTCGACTATCTGCTGTCGCAGCACGACAAATACAAATGGGATTTTGTGCAGATTCAGCTCAACTACCTCGACTGGAAGCACGCCAAGGAGATAAACGAGCGCAACACCAATGCGGAATACCTATATGGCGAACTGGCGTCGCGCGGCATTCCTGCCGTAATCATGGAGCCGCTGCTGGGCGGACGCCTGTCGAATGTGCCCGATCATGTGGTGGCGCGCCTCAAGCAGCGTGAACCGGAGCAGAGTGTGGCTTCGTGGGCGTTCCGTTTCGCAGGGACCCACCCCGGAGTGCTAACCGTGTTGAGCGGCATGACCTACATGGAGCATCTGCGCGACAATCTGCGCACATATTGTCCGTTGAAGCCTCTGACCGACGAGGAGATGGATTTCCTCTACGAAACGGCCGACATAATGATGCGATATCCCACAATCCCCTGCAACGACTGCAAATACTGCATGCCGTGTCCCTACGGCATTGACATTCCGGCCAATCTGCTGCACTACAACAAGTGTGTGAATCAGGGAAATGTGGCGGCATCGTCGCAAAGTCCCGATTACAGCCGTGCACGCAAGGCGTTTCTCGTGGGCTACGATCGCGCTGTGCCACGTCTGCGTCAGGCCTCCCATTGCATCGGCTGCGGGCAGTGTGCTC
The DNA here is from genome assembly GCA_048222005.1 of Muribaculaceae bacterium. Lineage (GTDB taxonomy): Bacteria > Bacteroidota > Bacteroidia > Bacteroidales > Muribaculaceae > UBA7173. The sequence continues at coordinate 14,029 of DBFWRP010000137.1, forward strand.
CCCATTGTCCCCAGCAGATCGACATTCCCGGGGAACTTCACCGCATTGACCGCTATGTGGAGGAGCTGAAGCAACGCAACGAATTCTAAAAAAACAGATATGCAGACACTCTACCGGCTTGCCGACATACTTCATTTCGGGAATCATTCACTGGTGGTGGAGGATACCGGAGGCACTGTGCATGTTTTCGACAGCAGGGGAGTGGCCGATCTTTATGCCCTGCTGCACTCGCAGCCCGAATTGCTGAAGGGTGCCAATGTGGCCGACAAGGTCATAGGCAAGGGTGCGGCGGCGCTGATGTGTCTCGGCGGCGTAGCGCAGGTATATACCGATGTGCTTAGCCGTCCGGCACTGGAGCTGTTCTCGGCCTCGGGAGTAGAGGATGTGGTGTACGACCATCTTGTGCCGGGCATCATCAACCGTGCCGGCACGGAGCTTTGCCCGGTGGAGACGCTATGCCTCCCATGCGCTACGCCTTCCGAATGTCTCCCCCTGATACGCGGATTCATTTTGCGTCAACAGCCGGCACTCCCTGCGGAGCCGGCATTAAAATGATTATCGCTCAGATTGTGACAAGTTATAATTTATAAATCAAACAGCTAATTAAAGAAAGAATACAATATGCAGACCGCTCAGATCAGACTTTATTCCTTGGGATTCGACAATGTCCGTACCTACATCATGGCGTTCGCTTTCGTTGCCGCCAATATCGTGTTGCCTCAGTTGTGCCACATGGTGCCTCAGGGTGGTGCCACATGGCTCCCCATCTATTTCTTCACACTCGTTGGCGCATATAAATACGGCTGGAAAGTCGGGCTTCTTACAGCCCTTGCGTCGCCGTTGGTCAATTCGTTGCTGTTCGGCATGCCCGCGGCTTCAGGGCTTCCTGCCATAACTCTCAAATCAACTGTGCTTGCTCTGCTTGCAGGGTTCGCTGCAGCCCGTTTCCGCCATGCATCGCTTGCATTGCTGGCAGCAGTGGTTGCCGGTTACCAGATTATCGGAACCCTTGGCGAGTGGGCCATGTGCGGCTCCCTGTCCGCCGCCCTGCAGGACTTCCGCATCGGCCTCCCCGGCATGCTCCTCCAGATCTTCGCCGGCTGGTTCCTTCTCAACCGCCTCCTCAGGCAATAATCAGCGGATGTAGTGGGGCATTTTGGGGGGAACTATCATGGAGATTTCCACCATGCCGGCAATTTTGCCGTCTTTGCGCCATGGGGTCTGGTAAATGACCTTATGAAGGCCGTTTTTCTCGATTGTGTAGGCGTTGCTTTCGCCAGTGGCAAGCATATGCCTTATCTTTGCTTGCGAAGGCTCTGAGTGGCATTCAAAGAGGTTTTTGCCTATCAGGTCGCCGTGGCTGGCGAAAGTTTCGCGCGATTTGCTGTTCATGTAGAGGATTGTGCCTTCGGCATCGCATACGGTTACGGCGCAGTTCATCGCCTCCGCCCAGTCAAAATTGTTTATTGATATTTCCATATGAGTTTTATTGAATTGGTGTTAGTGTAATTTATCGGTGAGAGTGGTGTGTGGGTTATCGGCAAGCGTCCTGGCCATGACGTTCATGGTCATGCAGCTTTGGCGTGATAGTTCGCCGCTGATGCCGGCAGAGATTATCAGCATCCGGCCTGCCTCGCACATATCAAAATCGTGCCCTGAGGGTTTATAGCGTTCGCCCATAGGTTCATTGGTGATAAGGATTATGCGTCCTCCTGCCGCTTCGGCAGCCGCTCTGATCTCCTTTTCGGCCGGCGATATGAACGGAGATACCAGAACGCCGCCATTGGCGGCCGTGTACAGCCATAAATCACGGTTCTGTTTCCGCACATCCGGCGAGTCTGCGCGATGCACGACTACCTGCTCCTTAAAGGGATGTTCAAGCAACTGGATGTTCCCGTAGTCCCGGTAAGTGTTGCCGGCAATCCGCAGCGCATCCATGCTCCTGAAAAAATCGGGGCGCGCTCTCCTTATGGCCAGTCGTCGCGGGTTGTCGCGGATATATCTGTAGATTGTGTCGAGGGAGCGTCCGGGGTGGAGAATGCAGTCATAGAAATCGTTGTCAAAGATTGTCTGGTCTGTTCCGGTTAGTGAGCGGTAATCCTGATAAATCAGGACCTTCAGTTTTCCGATGTAATTGCCCAGATGCAGGGAGGTGGGTGTGGTAATGAATACGAGAAGATGCACATGGTCGGGCATGATGCAATACTGGAGGAGGCGGATTGCCGGATCAATCTGGGGGAACTGCCGGAGGTGTTTTTCTATTATCGAGCCCAATTGGCTGCGTGCAATGCCGACATCTGGAAGCTCGCCGCAGAGCTCGCCGAAACGGGGTGCGCCCGGCGCTTTTTTCAAGGTGATGTGATAAATGCACCGTGAATGGTAATTGTGGTTGTAGGAGCGTGGCATTGTGCGCAGAATTATGACTTTTCAACGGCAAGCCGTTGACACGAAAACAAATTAAAACATGAGAGGGGGAGCTGAGAGGGGAATTAGTCGGTCGCTTGGAGCTGAGAGGGAGGAAGGAGGATATGAAGGAATGTTGAGGCTGCAAAGCTTTTGTGCAAGGTGCAGGCGGCTTGCCGTCGGCTAAAAGCGTGGCATTAAAGGCCGCCATTGGAGCATGAGGCTCCTTCGGCCATCAGCCCTTGAGGCCCCAGGTGGCGCGGTCAAGGTTGCGGTAGCTGACGGCTTCGTGCATGTGGAGAGGAGAGATGGGAAAGGCGGGATCGGCCTGGGGATTGGCAGCTTCGTCAAGGTCGGCTATGGTGCGGGCCACTTTGAGGATGCGGCTGTAGGCGCGTGCGCTCATGTCGAAGCGGAGCATGGCCTGTTCCAGTATTTTCATCGCTTCGGGGGTGGGTGTGGCCCAACGGTTGAGCTGACGGGTGTTCATCTGTGCGTTGCAGTGGGTGTCAGGCTCGGAGGCAAAGCGCTCGGCCTGTATTTTTCGTGCGCGGATCACGCGCTGGCGTATGTCGGCCGAGCTTTCGCCCGGTTGCATGGCCTGCAGTTCGGCAAAAGGCACAGGCAGGATTTCCACCTGCAGGTCGATGCGGTCGAGCAGGGGGCCTGAGATGCGTCCGGCGTAGCGTTGCACCTGTGTCTGGGTGCAGGTGCATTCCTTGGTAGGGTGGTTGTAGAAGCCGCATGGGCATGGGTTCATCGAGGCCACAAGCATGAAGCCGGCAGGATAGTCGATGGTGTATTTTGCGCGAGAGATGTTTATGTGGCGGTCCTCCAGGGGCTGCCGCAACACTTCGAGCACGGAGCGGGAAAATTCCGGGAACTCATCGAGAAACAGCACTCCGTTGTGTGCAAGGGATATTTCGCCCGGCACGGGATTGGTGCCTCCGCCCACGAGCGCCACGGGTGAGATGGTGTGATGTGGTGAGCGGAACGGGCGTGTGGTCATGAGCATTGAGCCACCTTTGAGGCGTCCGGCCACCGAATGGATTTTTGTGGTTTCGAGGGCTTCTGCCAGTGTCAGTGGCGGCAGGATGGAGGGGAGGCGTTTGGCCATCATGGACTTGCCCGATCCGGGAGGGCCTACGAGCAGGATGTTGTGCCCTCCGGCGCAGGCCACTTCGAAGGCTCGTTTTACGCTCTCCTGCCCCTTTACATCGGCGAAGTCACAATCGAATGTCTGGTATGCGCGGCTGAACTCCTCGCGGGTGTTCACCTCCGTTGGCGCGAATGTGGCATTGCCTTGCAGGAAATCGATCACCTCGGCCAGGCTGTTCATGCCGTAGACTTCCAGATTGTTGACCACGGCGGCCTCGGTGGCGTTGGCGCGCGGCACAATCATGCCGCGCAGCTTCATCCCACGTGCCATGATGGCCATCGGGAGCACTCCTTTGACGGGGAGCAGGGTGCCGTCGAGGCTCAGCTCGCCCATTATGAGGAAATCGGACAGAAGGGTGGCGTTTATCTGTTCGGAGGCAGCCAGAATGCCGAGGGCAATGGGGAGATCGTAGGCGGCACCCTCCTTGCGCACATCGCCGGGTGCCATGTTCACCACTACTTTCCGCCTTGGGAATTCGAATCCGGCCTGTTGTATGGCTGATGCGACGCGCTCGGCACTTTCTTTCACGGCTGTGTCGGGTAGGCCGACCATCACGAACTGGATGCCAGGCTCGGTGAGCACTTCGATGGTGACTGGGATGGCGTCGATGCCCTGCAGGGCGGCGCCTATGGCTTTTACGAGCATGGGGCTGGAGTTTGAGGGTGGGAAATGAGAGTGGAGGAAGGGTTATTTGCGTGTGGCGGCGTCGGCAGCCTTCGAGAGGGCTGAGCCCCGGTAGAGCACGTGGCCTGCCGAGTCGGCCACCACAAACCAGGGTATGGCAGCCACTGGCACCTGCTCAAAGCCGTAGATGGAGTAGGGGGAGGGTGCCCATCCGCGTTTCACGAACTGCTGCTTCACGTAATTGGTCGAGTCGGCTTTCTGCATGTCGCGCAGTGAGGTGCGCCATGCTGCGGTGTCGGCATCGGCCGATATGTCGATCACCTGCAGTTTGCCGCCTTTGGCAATCGGCGCGAGGCGCCCGATGGTGGCAGTGACCGAGTCGGAGCGGCGAGTATCGGCTTTTGTTATCATTATCAGGCTCAGTGGAGCCTTTGCCGGATTGATTGTAAGGGCTGAATCGGAGGTGAGGAATACTTGGAACCGGGCAACGTTTGATGAGTCGGCGGGATGTGTGAGCGGCAGCAGCATGTCGGCCAGACCGCGGAGGGATGTGGCGGCGTTGACATCGTCGGAAAGCAGGGTGATGAGCTCCATAGCCTCCGCTTCGTGGCCCGGGGCGTGGAAATAGGCTGCCATCAGGGCGCCTGATGTATATTGCCCGGAGTTGGCACGCACATATTCGGCTATGGCCCGGTTGAGAGCCGTATGGTTGCCGTTGTCAAGAGCCTCGGCGTTGTCGTGCAGGAATGTGGCAAGGCGTTCGGAGTCCTTGTTGCCGTCGTAGCTCACGGCCGATGGCTGCGTGAGGTTGAACCGGGCGTCTATGGTCTCGCCTTCGTCGGCTATGAGCGCCCCCACGAATCGCCCGTTGCCGGTGTACAGGCGCGCCAGCACCGGTTCGGTGGCGCGTCCGGACATTGAGAATTTTCCGTCGATGGCTGTGGCTGTAACGTTCTGCAACGTACCTTTGTACATGTACACAACGCGCAGGTTGCCTGTGCCGTAACCTTCTATCTCACCGTTTATGCGGAATGAGCCGTCGCTGCCGCACGAAGTGAGGAATATGCCCGCCAGGGCTACAAGGACAGCAACAATAACGTGGAAAATGTGTTTGAGTATCTTGGTCATCGCGATAGGTGAGGTAATGGTTTTGGCAGCGGAGATGCACTGTAAGGACAAAGATAGATGTTTTTTGCCAATTTCTCCGAAAGTCAGGTGGCAAAACGGCGCGGGCACCTGCGTTTTTTTGCCAGGTTCTTGCTTGGGGCTCCGGGTGAACAAAGGTGGGCACCCGGTGGTTAGTGGTATGAGGGCTATGGCGTTGCGTCGATAGGCTGTTTTTGCCAATTTTGCAGAAAATCGGTAAAAATTTTGACCTCTGCGCCTTTTTGCGTTTCAACCGCTTTATGCATAACTTTGCAGGTGCTTATGAGAGGAAGATTAATAGCCATACTTGTGGTTCTGGCAGCCTTGTGGGGTGCCATGCCTGTAAGTGCCCAGATCGTGACGATGCCCGACGACAAGATCAATACGGATTCACTGCGCCGGGCGTTTGCCGATACGCACTATTACTTTGGCCTGTACAAGGACAACTATTTTGTGTTCGGTCCACCCGTAGGCAAGAAACCCACCAAGGACAACACCAACATCAAGTTCCAGATTTCCATAGCCCAGAAGCTTACGAAAAACACGCTTCCGTGGGGCACGTATCTCTACCTGTATTACACCCAGAAAGTGTTCTGGAATGTGCTGGAGAACTCCATGCCCATGACCGACCTCAATTTCAATCCCGGTATCGGCCTTAACAAGCCCCTGTTTGTCAAGGACCGTTTCGTGGGTAGCCTGTCGCTTCAGATCGAGCATGAAAGCAACGGCCGAGACGGCGATGAATCGCGTTCGTGGAACAAGATCAGTTTCGGCGGCAGCATCATGGTCGACCCTCAGTTTGTGGTGTTCGGAAAATACTGGATTCCCATCATCGACGGTGTGAACAATAAAGACATCCTCAAATACTGCGGCATCTACCAGTTCGGCTGGCAGGTGCATTCGGTCAACCGCAAATTCGCCACATCCATCACCTTGGTGAAACGCGAGGGCTGGAATTTCAACTATAACGTGATTTTTGAGGCTGCCTACCGCTTCTCCACCAAAAGCAACCAGTATCTGTTCGCACAGTTCTACAGCGGCTACGGCGAAGGCCTGCTGGCCTACAAGGAATACCACCAGCAGCTCCGCATCGGCATCGTCATCAAGCCCACCCTCTTCTCGGAATACTGATTTCTCGGCCTCCCTGCGCCCACCTCCGGGCCCTCTCTGAACCTTCCTTCACTCCAGTTCTGCGCCTCATTTCAATAGGCTTCGGTGAATGCAAGTATGAGTTCGATAATAGTGAAAATGTTCACGCGAGCCAGTCATAGACGTAGTAGTCTATGCGAACTGTGGAATTGTTTAGGTCGACATAAATCGTGAGATTGTAGTCTTCGCTGACGTCTTTCTCGTAATGATACTCGTTGGTCTCTTGGAGATATTCCCAGCCTGGTTCGGTCTTCACCAGTGCCGTCAGGCGACTTACCAACGACTTGTCGGCCGGAGTGGGGAGTTTCAGGATATATGTGTAACAGTCCCAAGCGCTTGCGGTACGTTCTAAGTTGTTATCGCTGTACTCAATTTCAAACTTATCAAGCTTGAGGCCTGCGCTTTTGAGCATGGAGTCCGGGCTGTCGGAGCTTATACCGTTGCAGGCTGTCAGGCAAACAAGCCCGACAACCATCATAACAATCCATGTAGTAACGTTTTTCATACTTTCATTGCTTTTAAAATAACGCAGTAGGAAGGAAGAATCCAAAGGTCACTAAAGGTCCTGCGTTGACTGTAACTGCAAATGTAACAACATTTTCTCGGATTGCAATTAAATTGTGAAAATCAGGAATAGCTTATGGATTCAATATCCCTTGGACTCTGCATCCGGCGCTGCAAGTGAACTGCGAAATGAACTTCAAAAACTGAAAATTGCTGAAAAATGCAGAAAAGTTTGGTGATGTCGAAAAAAGTTCCTACCTTTGCAACGCTGAAACCGGAAAACCCAATCACCGCGTTCCAGAAACATAACCCTCTGGTGCCATAGCTCAGTTGGTAGAGCAAAGGACTGAAAATCCTTGTGTCCCCGGTTCGATTCCTGGTGGCACCACAAAAGACTGCTAATTCTCAATGAGTTAGCGGTCTTTTATTCATCCATACCCCTCCGGATTGCCACCACCTTCAGCTCAACGAGGCTTGACCGAGTCCGAAAGTTATCACTCTTGTGCAGAATGTCGTAAAGACGTGAGCGAGTGCACGATATATTCCAATCTCATAGGAAAGATATTCGCCTTCCTTTTCAGGTCAGACCGCCCGGCTTGCATCAGCTACATCCGCGAGCATGGCGAGCAGGCTTTCGCCGAGGAAATGACTAAACGTAAATGTCAGACAATTAAACGGAAATAAGAACCATGTTTATCGCAATTTTAACATATAAGAAACCGTTGGGCGAGGTTGACCGCTTCCTTGCTGCCCACCGTGAATATCTCGCTGAGCATTATGTTGCCGGCGATTTCATTGCCTCGGGTCCGCAGACCCCTCGTGTGGGTGGGGTGATCATGATTAAAGCTGAAAACCGCATGGTTGTTGATGCCATCATCGCGCAGGATCCTTTCCATATCAACGGCATCGCCGACTATCAGATTGTGGAATTCACTCCGACAATGTGTTGCGACGACAACATGAAGCATCTGCTGGCATGATTGAGACGGAAAGATTGATTTTGCGCCCTTGGCAAGAATCGGAAGCTGCGATTTTATATCGATATGCAAGCGATCCGGATGTCGGTCTTGTTGCAGGATGGGCGCCCCATGCGTCGGTTGCCGACAGTCTTGAAATTATCCGGACGGTATTTGCCGCTCCGGAGGTCTATGCAGTTGTCCTGAAGGACACAGGCGAGCCTGTGGGCAGTTGCGGAATCATGGTTTCCGACGGCCTCCATTCCGCCGATATGAAGCGTGGAGAAGCTGAGATCGGCTACTGGATAGGGAAGCCCTACTGGGGGCAAGGTCTGATTCCGGAAGCGGTTGAGGCTTTGCTGGCACGCTGTTTCAATAATCTGGCACTTGATGCCGTGTGGTGCGGATATTATGACGGGAACAACAAATCGAAACGGGTCTGTGAAAAATGCGGCTTCAAGTTTCATCATACGAACCGTGACATCTTGTCGCCGCTTGGAGACACACGTACGGAGCATTTTCACAGAATGACCCGGGAGGACTATGTTGCCATGCACAGCCATTGAAAACATCCCGGCGCCATCCGCATCCCTTTGGTGCGCCGGCGCAACAAATTTATCACTTTATAATCTAAAACAATATACATCGCGGGAATTTGTGCAAATTGTTTGCAGGAGAGCCAGCGGGTTTATGGCGTTTTGTTTAATTTTGTGATTGAGAAGTGTTTTTCAGGACTTTTTTTACAGAGACGATGAATTATGATTGAGACACGGAGGCTTGTGTTACGCCAGTGGCGCGAGGAGGATGTGGCTCCGTTTGCGGAGATGAACCGCGATGTGGAGGTTATGGAGCATATGCCCAAATGCCTGTCGCGGGAAGAGAGCGAGCAGTTCTATCGCAGGATAATGTCCGAACATGAGGCCTGCGGCTACGGGCTGTATGCACTTGAACTGAAGGACACCGGCACATTCATAGGCTACACCGGATTTCATCATTTCGATTTTGACGCAGATTTCGCTCCGGGCATTGAGATCGGCTGGAGAATGGCACGCCGCTTTTGGAATCAGGGGTATGCCACCGAGGCTGCCCGGGCCTGCATCTCCTATGCCCGAGCCAACCGCCTGTTCCATGAAATTTATTCATTCACAGCTGTGTGTAACCTTCGGTCGGAACGAGTGATGCAGAAAATCGGGATGGAGCGGCTTGGGTGGTTCCGGCATCCGGCATTGCCCGATGGCCATCGGCTGAAGCCTCATGTGGTCTATCGGCTTGGTTTATGAAAACTGTGGCCGAAGCTTCCGGTGGCTGATAGCATAAGAATCGGCATGCGAATCCGATGGATTTTCCTTATCTTTGGCCGAGCATTAGATACGTTTTGAAAAATTAATGACCACAGATATGAGCAACGAAATTCTTTATCTCCTCCTGCCTGACTATGCGGCGCATGAGGCAGTTTATCTTTCCCAGGGATTCTG
>DBFWRP010000138.1:0-1769 GCA_048222005.1 Muribaculaceae bacterium
ACAAATAATCAACCATGAAAAACATGTACGCTAAAACCCGTTTTTAGCGTACATGTTTTTCACGCCACTCTCAGCATTCTCTTTTTAATGTTAATCAGTATAGTTTTTTCATAAAGCACAATGGCACATAAAGCATTATTGATGATCCTCGACGGCTGGGGAATCGGCAACCACACCAAAAGTGACGCCATCTACTCGGCCCATCCCGCATTCTGGAACCACCTCATAGCCACCTATCCCCACTCCGAACTTCAGACATCAGGCGAAAACGTCGGCCTTCCCGACGGCCAGATGGGCAACTCGGAAGTAGGACACCTCAACATCGGCGCAGGCCGCGTGGTCTATCAGGACCTCGTGAAAATCAACAAGGCCATCGCCGACCGTTCCATCCTTGAGAATCCCGAAATCAAGAACGCATTCTCCTACGCCAAGAACACCGGCAAGTCCATGCACTTCATGGGCCTGACATCGAACGGTGGCGTGCACTCCTCATTCGAGCATATCTTCGCGCTCTGCGACATCGCCAAGGAGTATGACCTCAAGAACGTTTATCTCCACTGCTTCATGGACGGCCGCGACACCGACCCCCGTTCGGGCAAAGGCTTCATAGAGCAGCTCACAGAGCACTGCGACAAAACCACCGGCAAGATTGCATCCATCATCGGCCGCTACTACGCAATGGACCGCGACAAACGCTGGGACCGCGTAAAGGAAGCCTACGACCTGCTTGTGGAAGGCAAGGGCGAACAGGCCACCGACATGGTTACCGCCATGCAGGAGAGCTATGACAACGACGTGACCGACGAGTTCATCAAGCCCATCAACAACGCCACCGTCGACGGCACCATCAAGCCCGGCGATGTGGTCATCTTCTTCAACTACCGCAACGACCGCGCCAAAGAGCTCACCATTGTGCTCACCCAGCACGACATGCCAGAGCAGGGGATGCACACCATCCCCGACCTGCAGTATTACTGCATGACACCCTACGACGCTTCGTTCACCGGCGTGCATATTCTCTTCCCCAAGGAGAACGTGAACAACACCCTTGGCGAATACCTCTCGGACCTTGGCAAAAAGCAGCTCCACATTGCCGAGACCGAAAAATACGCCCACGTGACATTCTTCTTCAACGGAGGCCGTGAGGCGCCCTACGAAGGCGAAGACCGCATTCTTGTCCCCTCGCCTAAAGTGGCCACCTACGACCTCAAGCCCGAAATGAGCGCCTACGAGGTGAAGGACAAACTTGTGGAAGCCATCAAATCAGACAAATATGATTTCATCGTGGTCAACTTCGCCAACGGCGACATGGTGGGCCACACCGGTGTCTACGAGGCCATCGAAAAGGCTGTGAAGGCTGTCGACGAATGTGTGAAGGATGTGGTTGAAGCTGCCAACGCCACCGGCTACGAGACAATCATCATCGCCGACCACGGCAACGCCGACCACGCAATCAATGCCGACGGCACCCCCAACACCGCCCACTCGCTCAATCCCGTGCCCTGCGTATATGTCACCACCGACAAAAACGCCACAGTTGAGAACGGCCGTCTGGCCGACGTGGCTCCCACCCTGCTCCACATCATGGGTCTGCCCCAGCCTGCCGATATGACCGGCCACAACCTCATCAAACAGTAACTACCGGATGTGCCACACGCACACCTATACTAATATTACAGCATGACACCGGATTAACGGTGTCAGCATATCCATCCCTTAATACAGGCGCTGTGTCCGGATCCGGACACAGCGCCTGTATTAAGGGATGG
>DBFWRP010000139.1:0-23639 GCA_048222005.1 Muribaculaceae bacterium
TCACTGAGTTTTGTTGTGGTAAGCACATTGGCCGGAGTCTCACTCGATGTCAACGCTGAACCGTGTTCTGGCATGGCAAGCATATCTCTGTCCGTGCCTGAAAACATTACGGCCGATGAAGTGCGGCTTGTTCTCCGCGACAGCGCAGGAAAAGTAATGCTCGACCGCTCCGGTTGTTCCTTCCCGTTCGAGTGGGATCTGTCCGCCGCCGACGGTACTAAAGTGCCGCGTGGTGTCTATTCGGCGCAGGCATGGCTGCGTGCCGGCAGGCAGTACGGAGCCACACCCGCGGCTGAGTTCGTGATACATTACTGATTAGGAATAAGAAAATATAAAAACAGATAGCATTATGTCGATAGACAACATCGTTGCGCAGGGCGTGGCCCGCGCGGTAAGCGAGCTTTATGGCATCGCTGTGGATCCGGCTTCGATTGTGCCGCAGACAACCAAGAAAGAGTTTGAAGGCAACCTCACCGTTGTTGTGTTCCCGTGGGTAAAGGCCGCCCGGAAAAGTCCGGAGGCCGTCGGTACAGAAATAGGCAACTGGCTGGTGGAGAACGAGCCGGCAGTCGACCGTTTCAACGTGATAAAGGGGTTCCTTAATCTGGTGATTGAACCGACCTTCTGGAACTCGGTGCTTGAGCATATCATGGACACTCCGGATTTCGGCATAAAGCATGCCGATGAGAATTCGCCGCTCGTTATGGTGGAATATTCATCTCCCAACACCAACAAGCCCCTGCACCTTGGACATGTGCGCAACAATCTGCTCGGATTCTCACTTGCCGAGATTCTCAAGGCTTGCGGCAACAAGGTGGTGAAAACCAACATTGTCAACGACCGTGGCATACACATCTGCAAATCGATGCTCGCATGGCAGAAATGGGGCGACGGCATCACACCCGAAAAGGCCGGCAAAAAGGGCGACCATCTCATTGGCGACTTCTATGTACTCTTCGACAAGCATTACCGTGCCGAAGTGGCTGAAATAATGGAAAAGGAAGGCATCGCCAAAGAGGAGGCAGAGCAGAAATCCACCCTTATGGCCGAGGCTCGCGAGATGCTCCGCCGCTGGGAGGCAAAAGACCCGGAGATACGCAGCCTGTGGGCAATGATGAACCAGTGGGTATATGCCGGATTCGATGAGACCTACCGCCGCATGGGTGTGGACTTCGACAAGATATATTATGAGAGCGACACCTATCTTGAAGGTAAATCCAAGGTGCTCGAAGGGCTTGAGAAGGGCATCATGTTCCGCAAGGAGGATGGTTCGGTATGGGCCGACCTTTCCGACGCCGGTCTGGACCAGAAGCTGCTGCTCCGCAGCGACGGCACATCGGTGTATATGACTCAGGATATTGGTACAGCCAAACTCCGTTTCCAGGATTATCCCATCGACCGCATGATTTATGTGGTGGGCAATGAGCAGAACTATCATTTCCAGGTGCTTTCCCTGCTGCTTGACCGTCTCGGCTTCCGTTGGGGCAAGGATCTGGTGCATTTCTCCTATGGAATGGTGGAACTTCCCGAAGGGAAGATGAAGAGCCGCGAAGGCACTGTGGTTGATGCCGACGACCTCATGGAGGAGATGGTAAGCGGCGCACGCGAGGTTTCGATGGACCTCGGCAAGCTCGACGGCCTCACACCGGAGGAGATCAACGAGATTTCGGAGACCGTAGGCCTTGGCGCGCTCAAATACTTCCTGCTCAAGGTGGATCCCCGCAAGAACATGCTTTTCAACCCCAAGGAATCCATCGATTTCAACGGCAACACAGGCCCCTTCATCCAGTACACCTACGCCCGCATCCGTTCGGTGCTCCGCAAGGCTGCCGACCAGGGTATTGCAATCGGTAACTACGCTGCAGTGAAGCCAAATGAGAAGGAGATTGCGCTGATTCAGACTCTCGCCGATTTCCCTGCCACTGTCGAAGAGGCCGGACGCTCGTTCTCGCCTGCTCTGATTGCCAACTACGCTTACGAGCTTGTGAAGCAGTTCAACCAGTTCTATCACGACTACAAGATTCTGGGCGAGACCGACGAGGCTGTGCGTTCGCTCCGTCTGGCCCTGTGCGAGGCCACGTCGCGCGTGGTTAAATCTGCCATGGCTCTCCTGGGCATCAAGGTGCCCGAGCGCATGTGACAATGCAATTATCCGTTAAACCTTTCCTACAATTTGGCATCAAATTTGTTAGGAAATAAGAACGATAACGAATATCTCACTCCTGACATCCCTGCGGCAGACAGTGTCGCCGTGATGTATCAGACAAATCAAAATCATCTATGAATTATTATCAGACAGAAAATTATGCGCCTCAGGCTCTCGACGCCAAAGTGTCGGCCGTGATGAAAAGCGTGTATGTGAAAATGTTTCTCGGCCTGCTCGTTACGGCGGCAGTGGCATGGGGCGTAGCCGCCACTGCAGCTCCAGGCAGCGGTTTCCTCTATTACCTTGCCACCCACAGCTGGCTTTATTGGGCGCTTGCCATAGTTGAAGTAGGACTTGTGCTCTGGATTTCGGCCGGTCTCCGCAAAATGAGCTCCGGCATGGCCACAGGCCTGTTCTTCCTCTTTGCCGTTGTCAACGGTCTCACGTTGTCGCTAATCTTTGTGGTGTATTCACTCCCGGCCATCTTCAAGACATTCCTGATCACGGCCGGTGTGTTCGGCGCCATGAGCGTTTACGGTTATTTCACAAACCGTGACCTTACAAAGATCGGCACATACCTCTACATGGCTCTCTTCGGCCTCATCATTCTGATGGTGGTCAACATCTTCTGGGCCAACTCTACCCTTGACTGGATCATCAGCATCGCCGGCGTGGTGCTCTTCATCGGTATCACCGCCTGGGACACCCAGACCATCAAGCGCATGGCAATGGCTGACCCGACAATGGCCAACGGCCGCCTTGCCACCCTCGGCGCCCTCAACCTCTACCTCGACTTCATCAACCTTTTCATCTATCTGCTCCGCATCTTCGGCAACCGCGACTGACGCCTGCCGGTTCAAGATAACAACACGGGGATGTGCCATATATTACGGCACATCCCCGTGTTGTTTTGTGGCGTAGCCTGTGATTAGGGTCGCGTATGAATGAAAGTCTGTCAGAGCTTTGATTTCGCGGTGCCGAAATTGTCGGTTGCGAAAGGTGTGACAGGCAGTCCGGACAATACGCCGTAGAGATTTCCGCCGGGATAATCTGCCCAGTTGTATCTGACGGCAACCGGGGCTGGTGTCAGCGGAGATGACAGCCGGATTGTACGGTCCGAGGTGAGACGTGCGTTGGCATATGCCCATGCTCCATCGTCACCTTTGATGATGAATCCTGTGGGAACGCCTCCGGTGGCTTTGATGTCAAGGTCGAATGTGAGGTCCACATATCCGTTGCCGGTGCGTACATCGATGCATCGTGGGGCCTCGCATTGCTGTGGCAGGCCGTAGGTTTTGTCGAGCGCAAGCATTGCCAGGCGGCGTGCAACTTCACCTTTATTTGTGGGGTGGATATCTACCGGATTGCCAAGGTCGATGGCTGTGGCCATACCGGTGTGGGGGAGCTGCAGCGCTTTAGCCTGCGCATTGCGAAGCATGGCCCACTCCGAGTCGGGCTGCACCGTTACTGGCTGCAGGAATCCGGCAAGCTGCACGAAATAGAACGGCAGCGAGGGATTGCCAAAGGCTTTGCGCCAGCCTTCGATCATGTTTTTGAAACATATCTCATAACGGTCTGCATTTCCCACATTGGCGCACCCCTGATACCAAAATACTCCGGCCAGAGGCATAACTTTCAACGGATTGACCATAGCGTTGTAGAGCACTGTGGGATAATTCGGGCTTTCAGGCCATTCACATCTCTCTTCAATTTTTGAGAAATCGGTTATCACGGCATAGTTCCACTCTCCGTCGAGGCTGTATCTGCGTCCATCAACATCGGCATAGGTTGATTTCCAGATGCCTCCACCTCCGCCGTTGTCGACAATTTCCACGGTGATCACGTTTTTCCCGGCTTTTACCAGCCGCCCGTCTACTTCGTAATTGCGCTGACGGTCGAAAATCATGTCGCTTCCCACAGGTTCGCCGTTGAAGTATGCAGTGTCCCAGTCGTCGATTGCTCCGAGGCACAGGTGAAGGGGCTTGCCGGCGGCCTCGGCAGGGAGATTCAGCTCATACTGCATCGCCACCACACCGTCGAATCCAGGCAGCACGTTTGCCTCCCACATCGACGGCACGGGCATCTTTCCCCACCCTTTCCCTTTTTGCATCACGTTCCGGTCAAACGGATATGTGATTTTTCCGGTATGGTCATATGCTTCATATACACGCATTATTTCCTTGTCTTTTAAAGTCTGTTCGTCAAGCCCCCTACCAAGCATTCCGTAGCGTAAGTCCATGCCTGGCACCCCTTCAAGCGCTTCGCGCGGAGTCCACGCTTCCACCGGGGTTCCTCCCCATGTTGCATCAATCACACCTACCGGCACATTCAGGGAATCCTGAAGCAACTTGCCGCACAGATAGCCGATAGCCGAGAATGAAGCTGCCGCAGGCGAGGATTCCACCCATCCGAACTCTATCCGGGCATTATCGAGCGGAGCGACCGATGTGGTGTTGCTGATTTGCAGCAGCCTCAGCGCAGGGCGCTGCATTGTGGCCACAACGCAATCGGCGTCCATCAGCTGTGCCCAGTCCCCCTTGACGGGAAATTCCATGTTCGACTGCCCCGAACATAGCCACACCTCGCCAGAAAGGACATTCTGCAGCACTTTCCTTCCGGTGTCGCCTGTGCCGTCGTCGATAATGATTGTGTATGGACCTCCTGCCGGTGGGGTGGGTATTTTCATTTCGAAATGTCCGTTGTTGTCAGTCCGTGTCTCAGCCTGGCCACCGGGCCAGTCGGCTCTGAATGTCACGGTCGACAGGGGCTTTCCCGTTCCGGCAACCGTCAGCGTAGCGTTGCGCTGCACCACCATATTGTCGGTGAATATCGAAGGGAGCAAGATTTCACCCCGCATCGACAATGACGACAAGGCAATCAGTGCCACGGATGCCATTCCATAAAAGAGATTCATTTGCGCTTTCATTTGCTGTGGTTCTTTATAATCCTTCGGTTTGTCTCTCTTATGCGGTCTTCATCTATTTTGATTACTTTCCGGTCATAGGTCATAAGGCCGTTCATTTCGATTTCTACATCGGTTGTCTGCGTGTACACGGCGCCTACGAACCAGTCGTTGGCCAGCTGGTCAAGGAAGTTTGCGTAGCCGATATAGCGGTCTGTCAGTTCTGCAGGCGTCTTGCAGTTGATATAACTGAACTCACGGTCTGGGGCCCATATGTGTCCGTCGACAATCATGCCGATGCCGCCATACTCGCCGAGCACATTGGCACGCTTGGCGTCGTAGACATGGGTCACAGGGGGTGAGGGATAGCAGTGTGCGTCGACCATGTCGCCGCAGGGATAATGGTTGCCGCCGCTGGCCGGATTGACCAGACGCGAAGGGTCGTAGGTTTTGGTCCAGTCGGCTATTTCCTTGGTCTTGAATTGCCCCCAGGCTTCGTTGAACGGCACCCAGACGGCTATGCATGGATAGTTGTAAAGCGCATCGATTATTTCTTTCCACTCCTTCCGGTAGGTTGCCTCGCTTTGAGGTGTGCGTTGCAGCTCCTCCCCGTCGAAATAGTTGCGTCCCTGCCATTCGGGGTCCTTGTCGCCGCTTGGCATGTCCTGCCAGACGATAATTCCCTTGCGGTCGCAATAGGTGTACCATGTGGCGGGTTCCACCTTGATGTGCTTGCGTATCATGTTGTAGCCCCAGTCGAGGGTTTTGTCCACATCATATGTCATTGCCTCATGTGAAGGTGCTGTGTACAGCCCGTCGGGCCACCATCCCTGATCGAGGAGTCCGAAATGAAACAGGTCCTCGTTGTTGAGCTGAAGGCGCACCATCCCCTTGTCGCCCATTTTTGTGGAGAACTTTCGCATGGCCGCGTAGCTGTCGACTGTATCAAAGGTTTTGCCTTCGAGGGTAAGCTTCACTTCGAGGTCGTAAAGATGCGGGTTGTCAGGCGTCCATAGCTTCACATCGCCGGGCATGGGGATAACCACCGGTTGGCCCGAAACGGCTCGTCCGGTGGCAACGGTTTTGCCGTTGTCGGTTACTGTTACTTCAGTCATATAACCTTTTGCGGAGTCTGACGGCTGAACGTCGACTCTCAGTGTGTTGCGGTCGATGTCCGGTAGTATTTTCAGATTCGAGATATGGGTTTCGCTGACCGGTTCAAGCCAGACGGTCTGCCATATGCCGGTCACTGAGGTGTACCATATCTTTTCGGGCTTGGCCACTTGCTTTCCGCGCGGCTGCGGGCCAAGGTCGGTGGGGTCCCATACGCGCACAACCACCTCGTTGTCGCCTCCGTTTTTTAGTGCCGGTGTGATGTTGAGGCTGAATGGTGTGTAACCCCCGGTGTGGCTTCCCACTTTAGCTCCGTTCACCCACACGTCGGCCTGCCAGTCAACCGCTCCGAAGTTGAGCATGATGTTGCGCCCGCGCCATGATCTGGGGATGGTGAAATTGCGTTTATACCATAGCGCATTGTTGGCGCCTACCTCTTTGCCCACACCTGAAAGGGCCGATTCGGCGCAGAACGGCACAAGAATTTCTCCCTGATAATCCGCAGGTGCGGCAGCGTCGGCACCGGTAATGGCATAGTTCCACAAGCCGTTGAGGTTTTGCCATTCGCCGCGCGCCATGATCGGGCGGGGATATTCCTGCCACACGGCTGAGGGGTCAATCGCCTCGCCCCATGTGGTCATAATGTTGTTTCCGGCCGGACTGTAGGCCGAGGCGGCATCTGCCGTCGCGGCAATCATAAGCGCCGCAATTAGAAATCTGTTCATTACCATTGATTCTGTTGACTAACTTAGAGGGTGTTTGAATTTAACACGAAGAAAAACATCTGTGAGTGATCGGATGCGAAATCCCCCACACTCTTTTGAGGGTGTTGGATATTATAGGCTTTCGCCGTCAGGATAAAAAAAGTGGGGTGTTGCATTACTCGTCGGAATCGTCGGAGTGTGGTGACGTCTTTGACAAGTCTTGCAACACCCCATTGGTTTATGGCAGGAGTATTGTCAGCGATTCATCACTTGATGATGGCTTTCGTAACGTTGCCTCCCTTGCGTATGATATAAAAACCTGCGCAGACGTTTTCGCGGTTAACGGGGCGGCCGTTAAGATCGAAAATCTGTTCCTCACCTTCGGTTTGGGCTGCTTCAATCTCTTCGATGCCTGAGGTGTTCTTTTTAAGTTCCACCGTCATCGAGGGCACATCGACGTTGATGGTGTAATTGCCATTAGCATCGGGTTCAAGGCCGAAGAATGCGTCAACAAGGTTATGATATCTTATGTCGTTGACCATTTTCAGGTAGTGTGTACCGACTCCGATTTCTGTAATACCGTTTGTGTTAGCATCGGCGGGCACAAGATAGAACACTTCGTTCCACTCGCCGGTGGGTGTGACAAACTTGAACTGTTTGTTTTTATGTTCCGGATCGCCGTCATCTGTGTTATAGGCGAGATTGCCTGTCCAGGTGAATTTGCCATCCCCGAGCGATGTCATCTGGCCGGGGCTTTTAGAGTCGAAACAGCCGGAGGAGAGTCCCAGAATATGAAGCTCGGTCACATTGTCCTGGTCGAAATCATAGTTTTGCAGGAAATTGAAAGTAACGGTCTCTTTAATCAGATCGACAGTAACCTCATACTTGCCGCTCATATCTTGCTGCACTCCCCAGAACTGGTCGAACGATCCATTCCAGTCAAAAGCGGAAGAAAGTCTGAAGGGATATGCTTTGCCCGGTTCAATCAGCTGCACGCTGCCGTCGCCGCCTAATTGGTTGTCTCCGAAATAGTAGTCTACGTCTGTGGGCTGGATGAAATATACCGCATCCCAATTGCCTTGCGACAGGGTGAACTTGATCTGACGGTTTTCGTTAGAGTCGATCATACTGCACTGACACACATATACCCCGTTCTCCTTTTTTTCTATGGGAGTGCCATGGAATGAGTCGTACTGGCTGAAGGCCTGTCCTAACGCATAGATGTAATCCTGAGTGGAGATGCACTCTGCGGTAAGTTTGGCTTTGGAGATGTCGGTGGGGTCGATTTTGAGTGTCAGTTTATACGTTCCCGGAATTTTCACCCGCCATTTGCTGTCGGGGGAGCCGTCGGGGGTAAAAGCACACTCGTAGTCGGTAAGACCTTTGGCTGTCAACGGTTCGCCGGCGTTGACAGCTATATATGTGCTGCCACCCCACATTCCATCGCCTTTGACCCAGGGCATCTTAAATTCCCCGATTGTCAGATCGCCAGTGTAAGTGAATTCGTAATCGCTTACTTTCTCCATGGTTACCGGTTCGTTGGCATTCCATCCCGCAGTTGTGGCGTCGCCTATCAGATAAAGATTTTCGGGAGGTGTGGTTGTTTGCGCGGTTGCCGCCATGGCTGATGTCACCAGCAGGAAAGCGGCGGTTTTTTTGAGAAGATTTAGGTTCATAAGATTCATGTAGTGAGGTTCTGAGGACTGTTTTAAGAGGGTGAAAGCCTCGTAGAGCCTCGTTGACCGAGGCTTTCACCCATGTTTTTTTGAAGGTTACTGATTAAGCTTTTCCTGGATGATTTAAGTGAATTTTAAAGGTTATTATATCAGGTTAATTATGCTCATTGGTTATACTCAACTGTGATTTCGCGGCTTTTGTCGCATTTTGCCGACGGGACGTCAATGACGGTGCATCGCGACGTTGCATCGTACTCGGCCTTAACGTTTTTGCCGTCGACTTGCGCCTTACCATCGGCGGGTGCGTCGGTGTTGTAGATGCGGAGCTGATAGGCGCGCTTTGAAGGGAGGCCGGCCGTCAACCTCTCGCGGGCGCCGATGGTGTAGGTTGCACGGGTGCCGTCGGTTCTGTGCGAGATGCGGGTGTTGGCAAAATTGGTGTCGTAGTCGTTTGAGTCGCCCGCATCCTCATAGAGTGTGGTTTCACCGTCTTTCCCGGCCACGATACTGACAATCAGCTTTTCGGGGCGTTCGGTTGTGCTTTTTACCTCAGGGGGATTGTTGACGATGACGGCGCCCTCGCGATAGAAGTATGGAATCTGGTCGAGGGTGAAGTCGAGTGTCTGAATGGAATTGCCTTTGATCAAACGGTTGTCGGCCACCGACCACCAGTTGCCTTCGGGAAACCATATGCGTTTGCTGCTGATGCCATTGGCAGAGGGCTCCACTACTGGGGCAACCATAATGTCGTCGCCGAAGAAATACTGGCTCTCGAAAGCATATGCCTCGTCGCATTCTGGATATTCGTAATACATAGGACGGCAGATGCCCACTCCAGTGTCATAGCTTTTGCGTGCCATGGTGTAGATGTAGGGGAACAGTGCATAACGCAGTTTCACCGTGGCATTAAGCTGGGAGAAATTGTCGTAGGTCCAAATCTGGCGGTTGATCCAGGTGCCGATGGCGGCATGGCTGCGGAAAATGGGGGTGAAGACTCCGAACTGGAACCAGCGTAGAAGCAGCTCGGGATCGTTGACCGGATAGCTGCTGTCGTACATATGGCCGCCTATGTCGTGTCCCCAGTATCCGTAGCACACGTTCGATGCCGTGGCGGTGAAATAGGGCTGGAAAGCGAGCGATGCGTAGTTGATGAATGTGTCGCCCGAGAAGCCTATCTGGTAGCGGTGGCTGCCAAGTCCGCCCCAACGGTGGAAAATCATCGGTCGGCGGTCGGGACGGTTCGCCTTCATATCGTTGTAGAACACGTGGTTGCACCAGAATGTCTCGCCGAGGCCGTCGGTGTAGGGGCTTGTGAGATGCTGTTGCCAGTCGAGCCACCAGAAGTCGACGCCCTGCCGCTCAAGCGGGCGGAGGAAGTTGTTCGCGAAAGCCTTATAGAAGTTTTTGTCTTCAAGTTGCCAGGGAATCGTGCGGGTTGTGTCGGCGTCGAGCCCCATGTCGGCAGCCATGCCGGGGAATATGTCTTCAGAAGAGTCCACCCCCATGGCCGGATGCAGGTTGAGCGCCAGGTGCATGTTGCTGTCATGTATGTCCTTGAGCAACTTTGTCGGGTCGGGTATCAGGTTGGTGTTCCAGCTCCATCCGGTCCATCCGCCGCGCCCATTTGATTTTTTCGGGTCGGGATCTCCGTTCCAGTGCCAGTCCATGTCGAGAATGAGCACATCGGTGTTGATGTCGTTCTCTTTGAGATTCCTGATGATGTTGCGGTAATCATCGGCGGTGTAATTCTCATACTTGCTATACCAGTAGCCGAATGCATAGTCGGGAGGGAGCGGCATTTTACCGGCGATAAGAGTGTAATCTTTCAGTGCGCGCTTGTAGTCGTGGCCGTAGCCGAGAAAATAGAGGTCGAGAGCCTCTTTGTCGTCGCGCGGAGCCACCTGGTCCACCCCCGTTTCATCGGGGACCAGTGCAAGCGAGCGGCTGCCGTCGGGGCGCACGCATTGCGGCGAGTCGTCGATTACGGCCCAGCCAGAGCGCGAAATCAGTCCGTTTTCAAGCTGTGAGCGGTAACCGTCGCCGAAGCAGCGGTCGAGTGTGCGGCATGTGCCTTTGAGGTTCTTGCCGTCGCCCTGTCCGGGAAACCATGTCACGGGGCGCCCGTTGAGCTGCATGGTTATGTTGAGGTTGCCGGGAGGGTTGGGCTCGAAATATGGATTGGTGCCCTTGCGGTATCTCAGTTTCAGCTTGTCGGTGTTGATGTACAGGAATTCATCGTCTTCCGACTTGGTGAAATGTGGCACCGGCAGGTTGCGGTTCACTACGGTGAATGTGGCGCGGTCCTCGAACTGTTTCGAAGGGCTGTATTCCACGCGGATCATCTCGGGAGTGAGCACCGTGAAGCGCACCGCTCCTTCGGTCACCACCGCGTCGGGGTTGGCCACCGGGTTGAGTTCGGCGCCAGCGAGGGTGACACAGGTTGAAATGGCTGCAATGATATTGAGCAAACGTTTCATTGAGAGTTATGTTTGGTTTAATTCTATTTAATTCTATTGGCGTGGTAATGGATGTTTATCGGGCGGCTGTGGCGCAGATGCGGGCGGCAAATCCGCCGCCAGGAGCGAGATGGACGTCAAGTGTGCTGGTCGGCGAAACCGTCGCGGTGATGCGTCGGTAGTCGTTGCCGTTGCGGTGAGCGTTGGCTCCGTCGGTGAAAAGGGTGATCTGCGCGCCGGTGTTGAGGTTAAGCGGCGCGAGGTCGACTGTAAGGTCGCGTGCGGTCCAGTTGGTGATGCCTCCGATAAACCAGTCGCTCCCTTTGCGGCGTGCCGTCACGACGTATTCACCCATCTTGGCGTCGAGCACCCGGGTCTCGTCCCATACGGTGGGGACCGATGCGATGAAATCGGTGCATTCCTGCTCGCGGCGGTAATTGCAGGGTGAATCGCAGAGCATGTTGAGAGGAGAATAGAGCACCATGTATAGCGCCAGCTGGTGGGAGCGTGTTCCGGGGGCCATCGGCTGGCTGTGGATGGGGCGGAAATTGTGGCGCACGGCATTGACCATGGCCCCCTGAGTGTAGTCGAGCGGCCCGGCAATCTGGCGCAGGAAGGGGAGCATGGTGTCGTATTGGATTATGTCGAAATCGTCCATTTCTGTCCATTTCACGTTTTCGAGGCCGTTTACCCCCTCGACGTTGAGCACATTTGGCCAGGTGCGGTTGATTCCGGCCGGTTTGTATGACCCGTGCAGGTCGAGCACCAGGTGATAGCGTGCGGCGGTTTCGGCTGCACGGTGGTTGAAGGCAGTCATGAGCTGGTCGTCCCGGTCCTCGAAGTCGACCTTGAACCCCTTGACCCCCATTCCGGCATAGTGCTTGCAGACCTTTTCGAGGTCGCGCTCGAAGGCGCGGTAACCGGCCCACAGTATTATGCCCACATTCTTCGCGGTGGCGTAGGATATGATTTCTTTGAGGTCGATGTCAGGATTGAGGATAAAGAGGTCCTCACCCTTGTCTGCAGCCCATCCGTCGTCGAGAATCACATATTCTATGCCGTTTTCGGCGGCGAAATCGATATAATGCTTGTAGGTGGGGGTGTTGATGCCGGCCTCGAAGTCAACTCCGGTAATGTTCCAGCTGTTCCACCAGTCCCAGGCCACTTTGCCGGGCTTGATCCATGTGGTGTCGGCGATGCGCGACGGAGCCGCCAGCAGATAACTCAGGTTGGTGGCTGCGATGTCGCTGTCGGTCCCGATGACGAGGATGCGCCATGGGAATGTGCGCGCCCCGTCCACACGGGCTATGTAGCTGGCGGTTTCGGTCACAACACCCTCGATGTTGTTATATCCGCCGTCGACAATTTTTGTCGGGTAAGGCGCATGTTTCCCCTTGAGGGAGTTGGTGCCGTCGGGGTTGTAGAGATAGAGCCCTGGATAATCGTTCAGGTCGGTTTCTGTGATTGCGACGGTCACGCCGTCGGCATCGACCGAAAGGGGGAGGAACGCCAGTCGGCGCGGGTTGAGCTCCGACAGGGGGGTCACGGTGTAGCGGTTTTCAAAGGAGTTGAAGAACTGCGATTGCATGTCGTCGTCGCTGCCGGTGCGCACATAGGGCACGCTGGCCGTATAGTCGGCGGGGAAATTGAATTCAGCCTGTTCGGCGGTTATCTCGTAGGGTTGTTTGCGTGTGCTTGCGAAACGATAGGCCACACCGTCGTTGTATGCGCGGAATTCAACACTCCAGTCCCCCTTCATGCGCAGGGTGAGGGCGTTGTAATTGTCGGCCATTGTGGCCGACTGCGAAAACGGGCTCTCGACAATGCTTTCGTTTGACCGGCGCACGGCTTTGGAAACCCTGCTGTCGGGGCCCCATACGGTGCCGTCGCTCAACGTCATCGAAACCGGCGACTTGGCAAGCACTTCGCGTCCGTCGTAGCTCACGGAATAATTCAGCTCGTCGCCGCAATCAATGTTGGCGGTGATGTTGCCTGAAGGGGATTGCAACATGTATTCTTTCGCCGAAACACTATTGATGCACGGCTGTGACAGGACAATAAGCGCACAAAGGTGGATCGCTCTCATTGAGTGTGGATTATGATTGGTTTGGGTGGTTGTTTAATTATCGGTTGATTTTAGTTCCAGCGTGTGGCCGGTGTCTTCAAGTTCAAAGATTCTGGCTCGTTCTGCACCGAGCGGACTGTTGGGCTGGTGTAGGATTAGCCTCAGGCCGCCGTCAAGGGTCTTGAAAATCATGCCGTGTCCTCCGTTCCTCACAAACAGGGGTTTCTCCTGCTGGCGCCATGGACCTCTGACACTTCCTGTGACGGATTCTGCAATGCCGATGGCATAATCGCCGTTGCTGAAACTCGACCAGATCATGAGCAGTTTTCCTGTTTTGGTGCGGTAGAGGTAGCAGCCGTCGGTGATGTAGCCTTTCGGCAAGCCTGGCGAATGCTCTATTCCGGTCGACCAGCCGGGAGCGGAGCCGCAGAAGAGGGTCTGCGGTCCGGAGGCCATTGCCGACAGGTCGGGCGTAAGTTCCACGGCCTCCATTGTGCCGTCGTCGGTCTGCACCCATTCGTGGCAGAATACCATGTAGGGTTTATTGTCCTCGACCCACAGGGTGCCGTCGAGGGCCATCCAGTCCATAGGGGTGGTGACGAATTGGCTGAACGGTCGGAACGGCCCTTCGGGGGTGTCGGCATGGAAAATCTGGGTGCCGCGCCATCTGTAGGGGTACCATCCCTCTCTCCGCTTCTTCCACTCTATGTCGCTGTTGATTGTGGCAAACAGATAGTATCTGCCGTTGTACCGGTGAACTTCAGGAGCCCATACCGTTCCGGTAAGGCCATTGTCGTCGGGGATGCGCATCACGGTCTGTGGGCCGTTCCAGTTTTTCAGGTCGCGGCTGGTGAACACTTCCACACCTCCGCGCACCGTGCCGCCGGCCATGATCGAGTCGGCGGTCCGGTACATGTAGTAGATCTGTCGCGCGCTGTCGGTGAGGATGAATGGGTCGCGTATGTTTATGTCCTCTATGTTCAGGGCAAACGCCGAACATGCGAAGCCTAAAAGGGCCATAAAGCTGATGTGACGCTTCATGTTGTGACGGAGTCTTAATTGTTAAGGATATACTCTAAGGTCTGAAGGCTGCGGCTGTCGGGTCCTACCATGATTTCAAACGCGCCTGGTTCGCACACGTAATTCAGCCCGGCATCGTAGTATCCGAGCATGTCGGGGGTGATCCTGAAGGTGAGTGTTTTTGTCTCGCCCGGTTTGAGTGAAACCCGCTGATAAGATTTCAATTCCTTTACAGGCCGTGCAATCCGTGCAATCTTGTCACGGACGTACAATTGCACGATTTCTGTTCCTTCAACGGCGCCGGAATTCCGAACGCTTACGCTGACCTCATTGCCGTTGATTCCGGCTGTGCCGTATTCAAATGTGGTGTAGCTGAGGCCGTAGCCGAATGGGTAGAGGGGCTCGTTGCTTATGTCGATGTAGTTGCTGCAATAGCGGTTGAACACACCATCCTCCGGGTCGGGATGACTTGGCATGAGATGATTGTAATATAAAGGAATCTGTCCTGCGGAGCGCGGGAATGTCGCGGTTAGTTTGCCGCACGGGTTCTTGTCGCCGAACACCACATCCGTGATGGCCTCGGCCGCTTGCGACCCGCCGAACCATACATTCAGGATTGCAGGGACATTGTCGTTTTCCCAGTCAAGCACAAGGGGACGGCCGGTGAACAGCAGCAGCACTACCGGTTTGCCGGTGGCTACGAGCTTGCGCAGCAGCTCGCGCTGTGTGTCGGGGATTGTCAGTTCTGCGCGCGAAGCCGATTCGCCGCTCATGTCGGCGCATTCGCCCATTGCAGCTACGATGACATCGGCTCTTGCAGCAACGGCCAGGGCCTCTTTGTGCAAAGCGCTGTCGTCGCCATGTTCAAGCTGTCGTTGTCCGGCGGCATTGCGCTGGGTGGTCTCGTCACGGTATATATTTGAGCCACGTGCATAGATTACCTGTGCATTATCGCCTACTGCATCTTGGAATGCCTGCAACAGCGATCCGTGCTTTTCGGGGCGGCAGTAGCCACTCCAGCATCCGCACATATTGTTTCCGGCATCAGCCAGCGGTCCGATCAAGGCTATCTTGCCTTTTTTGGCCAGCGGAAGCAGTGATGAGCTGTTTTTAAGCAGCACGAAAGTCTCGGCGGCAATCTCGCGCGCTGCAGTGCGGTGGGCCTCGTTGTACATGTCACGGTCAAGGCGCTCGGGCTTGCAGTATTTATATGGGTCGTCGAACAGGCCGAGCCGCATTTTGGCTTCAAGGACACGACGGCAGGCCTTGTCTACCAGAGCCTCGTCAACGTCGCCGCGCTCCACAGCGTCCTTCAGTGTGTTGAAATACAGTCCCGACACCATGTCCATGTCGGTGCCAGCCTTGAGTGCGAAAGCGGCGGCATCTTCCCTTTCCGAAAGGCCGAATGTCGAGATTTCGGAAATGGAATTAAAATCGGATACGGTCATGCCGTCGAATCCCCATTGCTTGCGCAACACGTCTTCAATGAGCCACCGGTCGGCAGTGGCCGGCATGCCGTTGATCAGATTAAACGAGGTCATCAGAGAGCCGCAGCCGGCTTCGACGGCGGCTTTAAACGGCGGCAGATAGTAGTTGAACATCCTCTGCAGGCTCATGTCGACTGTGTTGTAGTCGCGGCCACCCTCGGCAGCGCCATAGAGGGCAAAGTGCTTTACGCAAGCCATCATTGTGCTGTCCGATTTCATGTCGTCGCCCTGATAGCCACGTATGTATGCTTTGGCGATTACGCTTCCGAGATAGGGGTCCTCACCGGAACCTTCGGCGATGCGCCCCCACCGCGGGTCGCGGCATATGTCGACCATTGGGCTGTAATTCCAGTTCACACCGTCGGCCGTGGCCTCGATAGCCGAGATGCGGGCCATCTTCTCGATGGCAACTGTATCCCACGAGCACGATAGGGCGAGAGGAATGGGGAAAACCGTCTCATAGCCGTGGACAACGTCGGCTCCTATAAGCAGCGGTATGCCGTGCGGTCCATGCTCCACTGCAAGATGCTGAATTCGTGAAACCGATTCGACGCCTTTCACGTTAAAGACACCGCCGATTTTGCCTGTGATGAAAAGGCTGTCGCTACCTTGGTCCTGTGTCGTTCCT
Source organism: Muribaculaceae bacterium (assembly GCA_048222005.1). Taxonomy (GTDB): domain Bacteria; phylum Bacteroidota; class Bacteroidia; order Bacteroidales; family Muribaculaceae; genus UBA7173. The sequence goes on from DBFWRP010000139.1 coordinate 16,198, forward strand.
GAAATAATATCGCCGCCTACCAGCAGATTCAGCTGACCCAATTTTTCTTCAAGGGTCATCTTGTCAATTAAATTGTCTATAAAACGGTCTTCCGCCGACGTCTGTGTGCAGGAAAGCAGTGCCAGCCCGGCGCCGATACCGAATATTTGAGGTAAGAGTTTCATTTTCAGGCAGAATGTTATATGGGAGTGAGCGTTGTTTTGGGGTATGGTGTATTTTGAAAAATGTGTAATGCGCTTCGCCTCAGCAGAAGCGAAGCGCATTAGATGAAGAAACTGACCGGTTGATGTGCGGAGAGAGTCCGGAAGGTGATTATCGGGTTAATTTTACAACCTTGCAGCCGTGACTGGGAACCGTGGCTTCGAATGTGCCGGAAACGGTGCCTTCGTCGGCATGGCGCCAAAGGTCGCGCACTTTGAATTCCCCATCCAGAGCCATGTCGGCAAGTGCTACCGTCATCTTTTTGCCGGATTCCTCGCGGTTGAACATGGCCAGCACCACATCGCCGTTGCTCATGGTGCCCCACCATATGCAGCTTCCTTCGCTGTTGACAACATCCGACAGGGGTTTGCCCACGAAGCCGTCGGTGTTGAGAGCCAGAAGCTCTTCGTTGGTGTAGAATCTGTCAAGGTTCCCGATCGTTTCGGGTGTGTCGGCTATAGCCACGGGGCCGCCTGCAATGAGCTGGAGCGACACCTGCGAGCGGCGCTCGTCGTCTGAGCTGCATCGGTTAAGGCGCAGGAAGTCGCCGTCGAGCAGAATCTTGCCTTTGCCACCGATATGGCTCCAGTGTGCGAAACCGTCCATCTGGTTGTCGGCATATGGCCATCTGTCATAGATTTTGCCCCGGTTGAACGACGAGAAGTGGTGCCATCCGCCGATGTTTGTGTCCTGCACGATGCGTGTCATGTTGCAGTATTTGCGTTCAAATTCGGCGTCGTTGTAGAGTTCGGGCATCACGATTGAAGTGAATATGCCGTATTTTGTGGCCGATTCGCATATATAGGCGAGGCCGCGTTCGTAGCGTTCGCGTCCGTAGCCGCAGGTGACGGGATAGTCGCGGCCGGGGTCTCCGTCCTCATACCAGCACATGAAGTCCATGCGCACGAAGTCCACGCCCATGTCGTGGTAGTGCTTGAACCATCCGTCGATATATTCGCGTGCTCCGGGATGGTCGGTCACGAGCCATGTGAAGTCAGGACGGTCGGTGACCTGGGGATACAGCACCTTGTCCTGCGGATTGCGTGTGAGCGAGCGCAGGGTGTAGTTTGTTCCGGGCACTTTGCTGTTCAGGTTTCCTTTGATCCACAGGGGGTTGTCGTAGACACCCACGCGCAGCCCTTTTGCCTTGGCGCGTCGCACGAGTTCTTTGAGCGGCATTGAGCCGTAGTGCGACATGTATATGCCGCCGTCGCGTGCGAGCTGGGGCAGGAAGCCGTCGGTGCAGATCATGTCGTAGCCGTAGGGCTTGAATTTGGTGGCCATCATGTCGATGACTGCGTCCCACTCGTCCGAGCTCAGGTCCATCTGGTCGTATGGAACGCCCTCAAGCTCCCAGGTGCGGGCATATTCGTAGATGGTCCAGTAGAGGGGAGCTTTGTAGTTGTGTATGTCGCCTGGCACGGGAAGTGCGGGCAGTTCGGGGGCTGGAGGCTCAGGCAGAGGTTCACCTTCGCCTTGGGAATTGCCGTCGGAGCAGGCTGTGGCGACCAGGGTGGTTGTGCAGAGCAGTGCGGCAATAAAGAATTTGCTTAAAATAGAGAATCTTGTCATGTTATTCATTTCATTGTATTGTCTGATGGGCATCCCTTGCCCCGGCATGTGATGCCGGAGCGGGGAAACCTCATGGGAAACCTAAAACTAACCTTATCAGTTATCGGAAGCTCTCTGATTTATTCCCGGAAATCAGTACCCGATGGAATCAATATCCGAGGAATGTTGTGCTCAGCGTCCAGTTGCGCAGGTCGAAAACCAGACGGTAGTGTCCGGCGTTCTTTACAGACCATTTGAGATCCTCGCCTCCGGAATAGAGCTGGAAGGGCTCGACGTTGTCGGCTTTGCTTATGGGAGAGCCTGCGGTGAGAGGCCGCACGCAAGGCGAGTCCCAGTTGCCTGGTGTGAGGTAGGCTTTCAGTTCGCCCTGCGAAAGGATGCCGTCGTAGATGAACACGAGCGGGTCTTCTTCGCTTACGTCAAGAAGGATTGGCTTGTCGATGTTCCACACTGCCGGCGTGGCGTCGCCCACGATGTAGAGGGTGGAGGTCTTGATGGGGATATTCCCGTCGATCACGATTATATCTTTCTCATCTTCGCAACTTGCCATGAAAATCCCCATCAGCATTATTGCGATAATCGCTGTGAATTTGTATATCTTCATTTTGATATCAGTTTAGAGTTCAGAATTACTCTTGTTATTTGTAGCCAGGGTTCTGCACGAGTGCGGCGTTGGTAGTGATCTGCACGCGGGGCACGGGAAAAATCTTGGTGTGGTCGTCGGCATCGGGCTGCTTGTCCCACCATTTGCCTGTGTTGAATTTCCCGAAACGTATCAGGTCGATGCGGCGGCGTCCTTCGGCCAGGAATTCACGGCCCCATTCGTCGAGCATCTCGTTCATGTCGAGCTCCACATTCCCTTCGGGCTGATAGAGCACCTGCTTGTGCAGGTAGGCGGGATAGTTGCGGCGGCGCACGCTGTTGAGAAGTTTACCCGCACCGGTGGCATCGCCTTTGCGGAGTTTGCACTCGGCAAGAGTATAGATTATCTCCGGCAGGCGAATTTCGGCGAAATCGCTTTCACCGGCTCCCGGGTCGTTGTTGCTGTACATGGGATATTTCACGGTGTACCAGCCGGAATTGTAGTCGCCGGTGGTCATGTTGCTTTCGGACGAAGTGAGCCATTTGTCTTCCTTGGTGTAGTGGAACTGACCCACGGCATCGCGGATGCACAGGTCGTAGGGCATTTCTGGGGCTTTAAGTTTGCGCGATACGCCGTTCTGTTTGTATTCAAGGTAGCCATAGAGGAACATCCCTTCGCGTTTGCCACCTCCGAGGTTCCTGTATTTCGCCAGGCGCACGTCGCCGTTATACTTGCGGAACTTCTGGATGGTCATGCCAAGCTCATAGTCGTAGAGCTTGCCGGTTGGGTCGTAGCTCGGCGAGCATACGAATTCACCGTTGTGTCCGCCATGTTTTACTTTGGCGTCGTCGAAATAAAGTTCGGAATATGAGGGCACGCCCCAGTTGTAAAGCTGGTTATAGTGCCAGCTGGTGTAGTTGCATGAACCGGAGAAGAAGAACACCAGCTCGTCGCAGTTGTCGTTGTCGGAGTCGAACGGGGCATCCCAGCGGTCGGCCACCTTATATGCGCCGTAGACGCCGTCGACTATGTCCTGAGCCACCTTCTCGCAATCGGCAAGACGGTCGACACCGATGTATTCCTTTGCGTTGAGATACAGGCGCACAAGCAATGATGCCGCGCCGGCCTGGGTCCACATGTTGGCGTATTTTGACCCGCTGCCGAGGCTTTCTTTCTTATACAGAAGCGGGATGGCAGCTTTAAGCTCCTCCTCGATGAAGTTGAAAATCTGCTCCGGGGGCACCTGCGAGAGCGTGTTCTGCGACTGGTCGTCGTAGCTTACGCAGAACGGGACGTTGCGGAAGGCATCGAGCAGACGGAGATAGAACCAGCAGCGCAGAACCCTGTTCTGCATCTTGAGGGAGTTCCATTCTTCTTCTGCGAATCCGAATTGGTCGGGGGTGAGCTCGTTAAAACGGTCGATGGCGAAGTTGCATTGACCGATGCCTGCGAACTGCGAGTCCCATTCGTCGTGCACATGGCGCGAGATGTCGGGTGTCCATGTGTGGTAGTGGAACTGTCGCCAGACACCGCCGTCATCCCAGCTGCCGTCGCGGCGGGGAATTATGAGCTGGTCGGCAGAAAGCTCGTTCATTCTGAAACGCGGCACAATGGTCCAGTAGCCGTGCTCGAATGCGCGGAACGCCATTGAAATCACGTCTTCTCTTGTGTTGAAGTAGTTGTTGGAGCTTACCTGGCTGTAGACGGTTTCGTCAAGATCGGTACACCCCGGCAGGGTCAATAAGGCCATTGCCAGCCCTGCAAAGTATTTATATGGTCTCATTTTTAATTGACCTTGGTATTACTCATATTAGAAATCAAGCTGCACACCCAGTATGAACTGGCGGGTGGTGGGATAGTAGCCACGGCCGCCGTGGGCTCCCGGAGTCAGGCCGTTGACCTGGAAATTCGAAGGATCCATGCCGCTGTACTTTGTGATGGTGAACACGTTGCGTACGGTTCCGTAGACGCGGAGCGAATCCATGAACCTGACTTTGGGCAGCGGCAGGGTGTAGCCGAGCGTAAGCTGGTCAAGTTTGAAATAGTCGCCGCGTTCCAGGAAGTAGTCGCTGACAATCGGGTTCTGTGTCGACGATATCAGCTGGTTCTTTCCGTATGCTTTGCGGAGCGTGTTGCCGGTGAAATTACGGGTGCCGTAATAGAAATCATGGATGTTGAAGATGTGGAATCCGAATGCGCCACGGAAGAACAGCGACAGGTCGAAATTCTTGTAGCGGAAGTTGTGGCCCATGGAGAGGGTGAATTTGGGCAGACCGTTGCCAACATACTGGCGGTCGGCCTCTGTGCCCTGGATGCCTTTGATGATGTCGCCGTCCTTGTCGTAGATCAGCCATTCGCCGTCGGTGGTGATGCCGGCATATTTGAACATGTGGAATTCACCTATCGAGCGGCCTTTCTCGATGCGCTGGATGGAGATGTTGGGATACGGGTTCTCGGTATAGGCCACGTCGTAGTAGTCGTTGCCGACGAACTCGGAGTTGCTGAAGTCCACGAATTTGTTCGACTGTGTTGTGCCGATGAAATTCATGGTGTAGGTGAAATCGCGTGTCTGCACGGCATTGAATGTGATGTCGAACTCGAAGCCCTGGTTTCGCATCGTTCCCACGTTAACATAGGTGTGTGTGAACAGATAGGGGGGCATAGGCACACGGTAGTTGCCCAGAAGGTCCTGCTGGCGGCGGTGGAAGTAGTTGAACGAACCGTAGAGCCTGTTGTTGAACAGTGAGAAATCCAGACCCACGTTCCAGTTCTTGCCTTGCTCCCAGTGGAGGTCGGAGTTGACGTTCTTGCCGGGACCCCACACTCTGATCCACTGTCCGTTGTAGTAGCTGTAGCCAAACGGGCCCATGGTGTCGAGCGACAGGTAGTTGCCGAACTCCTGGTTACCTGTCACACCGAAGTCGGCGCGGATTTTCAGGTCGTTGAGCCATGACGAGGTGCCCTCCATGAATTTTTCCTTGGAGATGCGCCATCCGGCCGAGACTGCGGGGACGTTACCCCATTTGTGGTTTTTACCGACCTTCGACGACCCTTCGTGACGCATGGATGCCGTGAATATATAGCGCCCGTCGTAGTCGTAGCTGATTCGTCCGAAGAATGCGATGAGCTTGTTGTCCTCCTTGTAGCTGCTCATGCCTATTTCGCCCTCTTCCTTCATTCCGTCGCCGGAGCCGATGTTGTCGGCGCCGATACCGTCGTTGGCGAAATCGTAGTTCTCACAGCTGAATCCGGAATTCTGCCAGTATTGGTAGGAGTAACCTGCCATTGCGCGGAGGTTGTGGTTCTTGATGCTGATGCTGTAGTTGGCAATCCATTCCAGGCTGTGGTTACGGGCGTTGTTGGCAGTGCGCGAGCCGAAGCCTCTCTTGTTGTTGCGGAGATGCTGGTTCATTGTCGACGGCTCGGAATAATTGACGTCGTTGTTGTACTGGTGGTCTGCGAATGTCACCTGAGTGCTGAGCGACTGGCTGTATTTGGCATTCGGCATGAAAAGCGGCAGGAGGTTCAGCTTGAGTGTGCCGTCCCAGTCGAGGATTTTCTCATGGCTTTTGTTCTTTACCAGAGCCATCGACTCGAGCGGGTTGACGAAGCCGTTATGGTCGGTGAAATCATAATAGCGTCCCGGCACGTCGGCGTTCCATACCGGAGTGGTAGGATTTGCCTCTATCGCGCGGCGAAACACGTCGTTGTCGGCGAGATTGCGGTAAACAATGCGCGGAGCCACATTAAGGTTGACCGAGAACAGCCCCCCTTTGGTGGTGTGGTTGATGGAGGCGCGTGCGCCATATTCCTCGCGGTTTCCGCGTTTCTCTATGCCGTCGGCATTGCGGTAATCGGCCGTGACACGGTAGTTCGTGTTGGCTCCGCCACCGCTTACGGTGAGGGTGTGCTGCTGCTTGAATCCAACCTGCTGCACAAGGTCGAAGAGGTCTTCGCTTGCGCCGAGGTCCACGGCGGCGTCACCCGAGGGGATGCGCAGCGAGCGGTAATCGTCGGCATTCATCATGTCAAGGTCGCGGTTTGCCTTGTCCCACGACAGGGTCGTGGAATATGTGGTGTGGGTCTGGCCGTCGCGTGCGCCTTTTTTGGTGGTGATGACGATTACGCCGTTGGAGCCACGGGTTCCGTAGATGGCCGAAGCCGCACCGTCCTTAAGGACGTCGAATGATGCGATGTCGTTGGGGTTGATGTTCGTCAGGCTTGCACCCGGCACTCCGTCGAGCACAATCAGCGGGCCGAGGCCGGCCTCGCGCGACGACACGCCTCGAATCTGCAGGCTTGCAGCCGAGTTGGGGTCGGCGGCTGCGGTGTTCACAACCGAAAGGCCCGGGACTTTTCCCTGGATAAGCATCGACACGTCGGTGGATGCAACCGACTGGAAGTCCTTTGCGCTGACATGCGACACGGCCGATGTGAGCTCTTTCTTGTCGATTGTGCCGTAGCCGATCACAACCACTTCGTCGAGCATCTGGGTGTCCTCGGCCAGAACCACGTTGAGTTTGCCTGCCCGAGTGATTTTCTTTTTCTCGGACTTGTAGCCTATGTATGAGAACTCAAGGCGGCTCCCTTCCGGCACTTCTATCTCATAGTTGCCGTCGATATCTGTGGCCATGCCTGAGGCTTCCCCTTCGACTTTAACCGATGCGCCGATCAGGGGCTCCCCTTTTGTGTCGGTTACTGTGCCGACTACTTTTATCTTGTTACCTTTGGAATCCTGTTTCTTTTTATTTGTTGTCCGGGGTACCGCCTGTTTGAGGGCAATTCGGTCTTTATTGATCACATAGCTGATGCCGTGAGCCGGAAGCAGCTTGTCGAGCACGGATTTCACCTTTTCGTCCTGTGCTTTTACAGATACATTCACGTTGACGTTAACCGTCTCCTTGCTGTAGAAGAACCGGTAGTCGGTCTGTTTCTCTATCAAGCGCAAAACGCTTTCAAGAGAGACGTTACTGACATCGAGTGTCACTTTGTTGTCGGCCGCGTAGCCTGAGGCTCCGATGCAGAGCAGCAGCAAGACCAAAAGGGGTCTTAACGCCATGCCCAGCCGGTGGCGGCAATTGATAGG
>DBFWRP010000014.1:0-1381 GCA_048222005.1 Muribaculaceae bacterium
ATCAGGAGCGCATCAACGGATGTTATATCGCCGCTGCCGTCAATATCGCAAATGCTGAAATCAAGGCTGCCGGAAACGGGCGCTGCAATAATCCCAAGGGACATGCGAAGCACGGTGAGGGCGTCGGCAGAAGTTACAACACCGTCGCCGTCAACATCACCGAGAAGGCTGTATTCAGCGGTGACAGTGCGGTTTTCGGTAACGTTGACAAGGCTGCCGTTCCAACCGGTGAAAACATAACCATCATGTGCAGGTGCATCAGGTGCGGTGACATTGCTGCCGTGTTCAACGGAGACTTCGGCGATTGCGGAGCCGTCGAGTCCGTCAACGAATGTAACAGTGTAAACATTGATTGAAAGAACAGCGTCAACCGTCAGGTTTTCGGCAGGCATGGTTTCGGGAACAACCCAACCGGAGAAGGTGTACCCTTCGGGTACGGTGTATTCGGGCACAGTGATTGCTGCACCGACAGCGTAGGTCTGTTCGGCATAAAACTCACCGTTGACGGTGTAGGTCAGCGTGTATTCGGGCAATGATGCGTTCACGGAACCGTTCGTTGTATGAACCTCAATATCGGTGACTGTACCGCCGACAGGAAGATTAACAAATCTGTTCACCTCAACGTTGACAGGAGTTGTGCCGGAGAACTCGGGGTTTACGGTCGCCTTAACGGTGAGCAGAACATTTTCATCTATGCCGTTGCCCGTCATGGGAGCGTCCGCACAGAGTGCGCCGACATAAATCGTGCCGGGCGTTGTGGTGAAGTCGATAACGTTCATGGAAGTGTTTTCGAGAATTGCACCGGGAACGACTTCATTAACGGTCAATTTTGTGCTGTCGTAACCGATATGCATTTCAAGAGTGTGCGCCTCGAACTTGCCGCTGACGGTGACGGGAATCTCGACCTGCTGACCGGAAAGCGCGGTGATTTCGGGTGCGGAGAAAGATGCCGAAACGGGAAGTTCTTCAATGAGGATGCGGAGTGTTTCTTCGGCCGCGGTGAGAACATCATAATTGCTGACAAGGGCTTGCTGTTCGACAGTCAGAGCATCATATGCCTGCCTTGCCTCCGCAATTGCAGAGGCACTTTCAAGGCTCACCTCTCCGATTGCGGAAATCTTTGCTATAACATCGCGAACAGGGGCATTCTGCTGATATTCGTCTTCAAGCTGCTGCAGAACCGCTGCGGCAGCATTTACATCTTCCTGACTTGCATAAATCGCGGTTGCGGCACTCATGGCAGAGTCCGGAATTTCGATGCCGTGTTCGTTAAGCGTTGCGATAAGCGTGCTGAGCCTATCTTTGTTTGCAACGGGGTAGAAGGATGTGTTGTCACTGCCGCCCATTGCATAACCGCCGCCGATATCGCTGCCGTAGGCAA
>DBFWRP010000140.1:0-1145 GCA_048222005.1 Muribaculaceae bacterium
CCTTGATAAATGGCGCTTCATTTATCTTTCTACTACGTTCAAAGAAATCAGCCTTCTTCTTTCGTTGTGCGGCTTCCTGCTCATCTTTAGCCTTCTGTTCTTCGTAAGATAGTTCTCTTTTGGCGGGGGCACTTCCGGGCATGAAGAGAAGCAGCAACAGAGCCCATGGCACCACGGTTATGACCATTTGCACGAAGAGGTTCCAGAGTGCCATTATTAAGCCGAATGCGGCAATCAGGAATCCTACAAGATACACTAAGCCGAACACCGTGAGCCACATCCCTTTGAAGAATCCGAACATCTTGATGTTCATGATGATTGTGGTGAGCGAGCCGATGCCGACAATGGCAAGGAACAGGCAAGTGCCCACAACTTCCTGCATGGGTTTGCCCATGTGGAACAGTGCGCAGATAAGCAGCACGATGGCTATGACCGGGAGCGACACAACAAGGGAGATGCCCATGGGGATCACGCCGCTTGCAGAGGCGTATTCACCGTCCTTCCCGACCATCAGTTTGCAGTAGAGGGGATAGCTGGCAAACTGACCTAAAAGCACGAGCGTGAAGGGAAGCAGCCTCAGGGTCGAGCCCCAGAAACCGTATCTGTCATTGTCGCACCACCAGAACATGTCGGTACCCAGAGCAAGCCATGCGTCGATTTCCAGATAGCATGCGGCCGCTATCATGACCGGTATGAGCAGAATGGCCAGAAAGCGGAAGAACTTAATCCCCATCCCCGCCACCCCGAGCAGCAGCGAGCCCACCACAAGCAGAATTATGTAATAGTAGGGGGTGAGGGAGGAGTAAAACTTCCCCTTGGGAGTGCGCCATGAGTTCTCCAGGGTGTTCCACGGGTCCTCGGCTCCGTCCTCCTCGATGAAGCAGAGGTCATGTGCGCGGACCGCGTAGGTCTTGCCGTCGATGCGGATGGCCGCATGGTTCGGGAACTCCTCAATCTGCCGGACGTTGCGGAGGGTGTCGCCGTTGGCTATTTTGAACAGATGCGCACCCACTACTTCCTTCCCCTTGACTGTGGAGAGTTCGCTCACCTGAAGCGAATCGCCCATGCGGGTGTCAACAACATAGGTCAGGGCGTAGGCCTGTCCGGTAAAAAACAGAATGAGTGCGGTAATGATTGTCTTTAAC
>DBFWRP010000141.1:0-4404 GCA_048222005.1 Muribaculaceae bacterium
AGCGCACAAGTGGAATTCAAGCGTGGACTGGAGCAGATATCATTCATTCCCAAAGGTCAGTGGATCACGGGTGTGAGTGTCAGCTTCTCGCAGTCGAACCAAAAGAACTACCAGTTTCTGATTGTCGAGAGCATCAACGGCGACACATACACGTTCAAGGTGAGCCCGATGCTTCTCTACAGTTTCCACGACAATCTCGCTGCCGGCGGAAAGTTTGCCTACACACGGTCGCGCACGCGCCTGGACAATGCAACGGTGGTGATTGACTCCGAGACGGATTACAATGTGGAGAATCTCTACAGCATATCGCAGAATTATTCGGCAATGGCGGTGTTCCGCAACTACATCAGTTTCGGACGCAGCCGCCGTTTCGGCCTGTTCAATGAAGTTCAGCTTCAGATAGGTGGCGGAGAGTCGAAAATAGCCAATGGCCGTGGCAAGGACCTCACAGGCACGTTTGAACGCTCATGGGATGTGAATGTAGGTCTGGCGCCGGGTCTAATCATGTTCCTTAACAACTATTCGGCCATAGAGGTGAATGTCGGTGTGCTCGGATTCAGTTACAATCACACGAAATCCGTCACCGACCAGATTTACGATGCCAGCCGCTACGGAAAATCGGCACGTTTCAAAATCAATCTGTTCTCAATCACTTTTGGCGTTGCCTTCTACCTCTAACCAGTTCCAGTTTCAGTTTCAAGATTAAAGATGCTCCGGATAATACATATATTATTGTTGGCCACGCTGTTCTGGACTTTCGTTCCCTCCGATGCAGTGTCGGCTCCGCGCGATATGCCCGACGATCTGATAAATCCATTAGAGCTGTTTGCACGTGGCGAGAAGATTCCGCTTGACTCAACGGCGCTGAATGACCCTGCCCTCGACGAGACCGTAATTGTGGGCGGCGATACGGTGAGCATAATCCTGCCGCAGAAAAATTATGGCCGTTATGACCGCGGGCTGTTCAACTATCTGTTTGTTCCCAAGGGGCAATGGTCGTTCGGGCTCATGGCGAGTTACGGAGAATTCGGCACTACTGACTTTCAGATGCTGTCGATTCTTAACGATCTTAACGTAAAGGTCAAGGCGTATTCGCTGCAGCCGTCGTTCAGCTATTTCTTCTCCAACAACCAGAGCGTGGGCGTGAATTTCAATTACACCCGTATGCTCTGCGACCTTCATGGCATGCAGTTCGACATGGGCGACGACCTCAGCTTCTCGCTGTCGGATGTGAGCTATTATTCCCAGACTTACTCTTCGGCCATAGCCTACCGCAATTATGTGGGACTCGGGCGCGACAGGCGTTTCGGCGTGTTCAACGAGGTTGAACTGGAATTCGGCGCAGGTTCGTCGCGTTTTCAGCGCTACTATAATGGTGAACTGCGTGATACCCGCACCAATTCCATGACGGCATCGCTGAATTTCTCGCCGGGTCTGACTGTCTTTGTCATGGACTATGTAAGTTTCAACATCTCGTTCGGCGTGTTCGGCGTAAAGCTGCACCGCGAGAAGCAGCAGACCAACGGTGTTGACGAGGGTACCCGTTTCTCATCGGGAGCCAATTTCAAGTTCAACATCTTCAACATAAATTTCGGCATGGCCGTGTACATCTGACCGTGCAATGTCAATTATGATCTAACATATTTACCTTAAATTAGCTATGACCAAAAATCAATTGAAATTAAAAGCTGCGGTTGTGCTTGCGGCATCGTCGCTGGCTGCCTCCGGAAGGGCGGAGGTGACTACCGTTTTCGACGGATTTCCGCTGTCGGCCACTGCCGACCGTGAACTTGTGTTTGATCCCACCGGCACAGGCGCACAGCTGCCTGTCGACTGGGGCCTCGACACGGCATGGAACAGTGACGAGAACATGATCCGCGGCATCCGTTACATCACTCCCGAATGCCTTTCGGTGGCACGCGTGTCGTTCAACCCCTACGGCATTGTTCCCGAATCCGGCGAGCTTCCCTCGTATATGCAGACTGAGCTTGATAAAAGAATGACCAATGTGGCACGTATAGGGCATAAAGTCGATATAGCTTTAAATCTTGATGCTGTCCGTCTTGATCTCATGGGTGATTATTATCATATCGGCACCAATGGCGAAGGAAATCTCTATATCGACTGGAACCGCGCCGACGGCGGCACAAAAAATCATGCCGAATGGGCACGCCTCATCGATGCCACAGCAGCGGCAGTCGAGGCCAAAGGCTACACTGTAGTGTCGGCTGCGCCGTTCAACGAACCCGACTATCAGTACAACGGTCTGACCAAGGCCAGCTTCCTCGCCATCAACAAGGAGCTGGAGAAATTTCCCCGCTTCAACAACATACGCATCAGCGGCGGCAACACGCTCAACTGCGACGAGGCCGATCCCTGGTACGAATATCTCAAGGAAACTCTCGATGAGGGCAACACCCATCAGCTTGCAGGCGATTTCAATCATTATGCCGCATTCTTTGAGAAAGTACGCAACGATGGCAAATACGCCACAGCCGACGAGCTTCACAATGTGATGGAGGCCATGGTGGGCGTGGAGTACGGCATGCAGACCGGCATATGGTGGGGCACCGCCGAGCGTGCCCGCGGCGAATTCTGCCAGATAAGCAACAAGGGCGAGCGTCTGGCCTACGCCGAGAACCGCCCCGCATGGAGCGCCGCATCGGTCTATAAGTCGCCCGGCAAACTTCAGGCATTCGTCGGATGCTCCGAACGTCAGGCACGTCCGTCAACCTACCGCTTTGTCACCACCGGCGGCCGTGCACTCTACGCCGATGGCTATGGACCGCTGTATGATTACAACGTGGACGTTCCGGCCGACCCCAACGGCGGTTACATGACCCAACAGCAGCGCACCGCCGAAGGTGTGGTTGATTTCACCTGGGGCGAGGATGTGCAGCCCGACATTAACGGCACATACATTATTGTGAACAAGCAGAGCGGACGCGCAGTGACCTATGCCGGCGGAAACGCGAACCTGACTATCGACAATTACAGCACCACCGATGCAAATATGCAGTGGAAGGTGGGACGCATCTCACACAACGAAGGGGGCGACTTCAGCTACTGGTACATCAACTCGGCCTCCAACGAGAACAAGAGCTGGAATCTTTACAACTTCGGACTTAACGAGGATTATGACCCCAACAACAAGTATTATGTGGTTGACATCTGGGCCTGGGACAACAACAAGGCGAATACCGATGCCATCAACGATTACGACAAGAACATGGAGTGGTTCCTCGATTACGACGGCGACGGATGGTTCCATATCCGCAGCAAGCACAGCAACTACTGTGCACGCCTGTTCAAAGGAAACAACACCCGAGGCACGAAACTGATTCAGGCACCCTACGACAGGGACGATGAATCGCAGAAATTCCGCTTTGTGGCAGTTGAAACTGCCCCGGCCAAATTCGAGACAACAGCTCCGGCAGCTCCTACCGGACTGACTGCAACAGCTTCCGCAGGTACCGTGACGCTGGCATGGACCGCTCCAGCCGATGCCGATGTGATTTCATACTCGCTTCTGCGCGACAACGGCGACGGTGTGTTCAACACCATCGCACGCAATCTTACTTCCACCTCCATCGTTGACAACACTGCATTGCCGAAAGTAAACTACACCTACAAGGTTGTGGCTTACGACAACTGCGGCAACCGTTCGGCCGCTTCCGCAATTGCGCAGGCGCAGCCTACCGGTGCCTCCGGCCTCTGGTGCTCGCTCCCCTTCGATGAGTCACCCGTGGACATCAAGGGTAACGGATTCAATGCCCGCGCTGCTGCCTTCACATATGAGGACGGGCATGCAGGCAAAGGTCTGCGTTTCCGCGTGTCGGCCGATGCCGTTCAGCTTCCCCCGACAGCGGCTCCCGCAGGACAGGTGTTCACCGTGACATCGTGGGTGAAGATGGGTCCGCACACCCAGGCCGGCTACTATCTGTTTGATTTCGGTCTTGATACCGACCATCATGTGGGTCTGCGCATGTCCGACGGTCCGTCCGGAAACATGGCAGTCGTGGCCTGCAACGGCGGCGAGGAGAAGAAACTGACGGCCAAAAAGGTGTCGGTAGCCGACTGGCATCATGTGGCCGTGGTGTTCAACCTCAACAACTGGCAGCTGTATGTCGATGGTGAACTTGCCGCCGAGGCCGACGAACCGGATATCCATGCATTCGTGCCTGCCGAGGGCAAGATGTTCAACTTCATCGGCCGCGGCATGCGCACCTATAACTTCAACAACGCAAGCTCCCTGAGCCAGGTATCGGTACCCGCACTCAACGGTGTTGTCGACAATTTCCGCATCTACAACTTCGCCATTTCCGCCCAGGGTGTCAAGGAGGATATGACCGGCGAATCTTCGGGCGTCGGCAGTGTAATGGCTGAGACAGGTGCAGAGGTGGA
>DBFWRP010000142.1:0-3090 GCA_048222005.1 Muribaculaceae bacterium
CTCCACTCTTGACCTCGCCAAGTGGTATGCCCGCGAGCATATCGTCCTCTGTCTTCTCCCGGCATTCTTCATTGCCGGAGTGATAGCGGTGTTCGTCAGTCAGGGCGCGGTGTTGAAGTATTTCGGAGCCAGCGCCAAGAAATGGGTGTCCTATACCGTCGCGTCTGTTTCAGGCGGTATCCTTGCTGTCTGTTCCTGTACCATTCTCCCGTTGTTCACCAGCATCTATAAGCGTGGTGCAGGACTCGGCCCGGCTATAGCATTCCTCTATTCCGGCCCCGCCATCAGCATACTCTCGATAATCCTCACGGCTCGGATTCTCGGCCTTGAGATGGGTATGGCCCGCATAATCGGTGCTGTGACATTCGCGATAGTCATCGGTCTGGTAATGTCGTTTATCTTCCGCAAGGAGGAGCACGACAAAGAATTGGACCAGATGAACATTGTGCCACCGCCTGAGAAACGACCACTCTGGCAGACGGCTCTGTTTTTCTTCACCCTTGTGGCAATCCTTGTGTTTGCCAACTGGGGCGCACCGGCGGCAATTGACCGTGGAATATGGGCTGCGATATACAATGCTAAATGGTGGATAACCTCAGCTCTCGCAATAGGCTTGTGCGTTATTCTCGTCAAGATTCTGAATCTGAAATCCCGTTGGATTATCCTCGGCGCAATAGCCGTGGCTGTGTCGGCATTTCTTGCAAACATATTTATCCCCGATGCCAAGTTGGCTCCACTTGTTCCTATGATTGTATCGGTCGCCGTTCTCGCCATAGTGCTGCTATGCGACAAGAACGATGATGAGAACCGCGAATGGGCGTTGTCGTCTTGGGGATTCGCCAAGCTGATACTTCCGCTGCTTGCCGTGGGCGTCCTGACCGCCGGTTTCCTTCTCGGCTCTACACACGACGGCATGGAGTTGCCCGGCATCATCCCCAACAGCTGGGTTGAATGGGCGGTAGGCGGCAATTCATTGCTCTCCAACTTCTTCGCAAGTTTCACCGGTGCCTTCATGTATTTCGCCACACTGACCGAAGTACCAATCATCCAGGGGCTGCTTGCTTCCGGCATGGGCAAAGGCCCGGCACTCGCCCTGCTGCTCGCAGGCCCCTCTCTTTCGCTGCCGAATATGCTCGTCATCCGCAGAGTGATGGGGACTAAAAAGACAGTGATATATGTAGCTCTTGTTATCGTCATGGCCACCGGCTCAGGATGGATTTACGGCTACTTCTTCTAAGACACGATTTATATGAATACACTTCTTGATACTCTTTGGCATTTCTGCTATATCACGGTTGAGCTTGTTGCATTGTTCATCGTGATAACGGCCATTGTGGAAATCATCCTGATGTATATTCCTCAGGAGAAAATCAGCAGGAAAATCGGAAAAGCCGGATTTTTAGGCAATGTGATAGCCGCAGGATTCGGAGCCGTCACTCCTTTCTGCGCCTGTTCAACTCTCCCTATGGCGGTTGGTTTCCTTAATGCCGGTGTGCCTTTCGGAGCTACGATGTCTTTCCTTATCGCCTCCCCGCTGCTTAACCCAATTATCATCGCAATGTTGGGCGCATTAGTAGGAATCAAGGCAATGCTTATATATGTGGCGATTGCTTTCTTCTGTGCCGTGTTCTTCGGCTGTGGACTGCAAAAGGTCGATGCGCAGAAATATGTCAAAAACGTAAGGCCGAAAAAGCAGTCATGCTGTTCTACAAGTGAGAAACCAATCGAGCCGAAAAAACTCCCATGGAGTCAGAAAATAGCAATCGCACTTCGTGCAGGATGGGACACACTCCGACCGATTTTCTGGTATCTTATCATCGGCGTTGCTCTCGGAGCCGTAATCTATGGCTATATGCCGAGCGACTGGGTATTGAAAATCGCCGGTCCTGACAATCCTTTCGCTGTGCCTGTTGCTGCCATTATTGGAGTGCCCCTGTATATCCGCGCAGAAACAGCAATTCCTATAGGAGTGGCATTGATGGGCAAAGGAATGAGTATCGGAGCCGTGATAGCACTCGTTATTGGAGGTGCCGGTATGGCGATACCCGAAATGTCGATGCTTGCAAGCATCTTCAAGAAGAAACTCGTCGCCATGATTGTCGCCGTGATCTTCCTGACGGCTGTAGTCTCAGGTTACCTGTTCAACCTTCTTCTGTAATGACATATTTTGCAAATGAGTCATAACTTGCTGTGAGGCGATGCGCAGCTTGGAAGCTGCACCCCCTGTGAAGAAGCTGTGTCAAAGAAAGGCTTTCGGCCTTAATGGGGAGTAACCTCATACAGTCCCGCACATCCTCGCTTTGCCCGGCTGTGCGGGGCCAACGTAGGCCGGATGCGGAAATTTTGCTAACTTTGCGCCCGAATTTCGGATATAGCCGCAAACCATGGAAAACAAGCGCAAGAGCATACACTACGGATTCGTGATCATCATCTGCTGCTGCCTGATGATGGGCGTCAACATCGGCCTGTCATTCAGCTGCGCCGGCATCTTCTATAAGCCGGTGAGCGAGTCGCTCGGCGTGGGCGTGGGGCTGTTCGGCATCTACATGTCGGTGATGTACGTGGCGGCCACGCTATTCCTGCCGTTTGCCGGCAAGCTGCTTGAGCGGTACAGCGCCCGATGGCTCTTCGCCGGCAGCTCGGCGCTGATGGGCCTGGTATTCCTTGCCTTCGCCGCTCTGAACGCCGTGTGGGAGTTCTACGCAGTGGCGGTGGCGCTGGGCGTGAGCGTCGCCTTCCAGCTCTACCTGAGTTTCCCGACTCTGGTGAACCGCTGGTTCAGCGTCAAGGTGGGACTGATGATGGGTATCTGCACGGCCGCGTCGGGCATCGGCGGCATGCTCTTCAGCCCGCTGATAGCGCTGATGATCACCGACTGGGGCTGGCGCTGGGCATACGCTGCCTGCGGCCTGCTGATACTGTGCGTGGTGAGTCCCCTGCTGGCGCTTCTGCTACGCTCCCGCCCGGAGGAGAAGGGACTGCGCAAATATGGAGAGGGAAGCGCCGCGCCGAAGCGTGCGCCAAATGCCACGCCTGCCAAGGGTGACAACTCGCAAACGGGGAAAGGGCGCACGGGCAGTGCGTCCATAC
>DBFWRP010000143.1:0-6694 GCA_048222005.1 Muribaculaceae bacterium
GACATATCCACCTTGTGACTCCAGCCAGTGCGAGTTGATACAGTCGTAGTTTGAAAGCATCTCGATTCTCACGGGAATATCATCCGTGTTTTTGAGCAAGGTGCCCAATATGTCGGAATCATCGCGCTCATAGATTATCGCCTCAATCTCATCGCGATGTTCTTCCATAAACTCCATGACAGTCCATTTGCCAAAACCTTTGTCGGTGCATTTCTCCCGCAGATGCCTGATGATGTCGTTGATGCCATGCCATCTGGCATAATTGAACCAACCGTCAATCCGGTCATAAAGGATGTCCGGTTTTCTCTCGTCCAGACATTTCTCTATGACATCATAGTTGTTGTCAAGATTGTCGTCATAATCCACCCATACAAGAGTATATGACAGTTCCATCAAGGAAATGATGAAATCCAGTGTAAGTTTTTTGTTGCCGTCCATATCGTGTTGTAATAAATGGCAGGAGCGACCATGCGGCCGCCCCATTTGCTGTTTGTAATCATTGTATTCATTCACCATAAAGCTCATTTCTGATGGCGTTGTACCTGTGTTCCGACATCTCGGTATTCCGTGAGAAATAAAAGCGTGCCGAATATCCGTGATAAGCAGTCCTCGGCTGACCGCCACATTTCTGTATGGCGATATCAATTTCCCAGTCAGTGTCGCCGATGCCGAGGCATATCGACTGAGAGTGCAGCAATGTTCCCGCCAGCCTTATGGCCGCATCGGTCTTTCTTTCCCTGCGCAGCCGGTCGAATGCCATCGTCGCTATCTCCATGTTGGGTATCTTCAAAGTTTCCATAGAACTTGATTTTTCAGTTTAACGATATGCTGTCTATCTCTCTGTCGGTCGCCGCTATCTCCGCGTAACGCATCATAATTGCCCTCTGCGGAAAACAAGTATGGTGGTTGTATCCTGTACGTTGCCATACTGTGAAACAGTCGAATCGGAACGACCAGTGGAAATGCCCTGATAGCGAGCCGTAATCGGGATTCACATTCCTCATTATCAATAGCCTGTTAAGTTCCATGATGTTTCTTGACAGCAGTATTATGTTGACAATCTCGGAAAACGCGCGGCTCACGTTAGGTTCCGTGGGGTACAGCGGCGCCATGTGGTTTATCTTCATCGCTCAGTCGTAATTGTCATTGAAGAACTCCTGCCTGAGCAGGTCGCCGCTCACCCAATCCTCGATGATGCAGGAACAGCCGTAAGAGATGCAGTCATCATCGCTATCCGGCAGTGCAGACACCGGCTCACGGCTTATCCCGAAGAGATTCGTGTAGTTTGCCACGAGTTGCCAGGGATTGTCCGTACGCAGGTCGTAGCGGTATCTCTCGCACCATCTGTAAAAGAACTCCATATCCTCCTCGTCAAGTTGCGCCAGTGCCTCCCTTATGTCGAAGAAGTTGGGGCACAGCCATTCCCTTGTGATGAGCGTGCAGGGGATATTCTCCCAGCTGACGTATCTGTACTGCGGGGAATTCTCCGCCGGGAACAGCTCCGAGCATCCGCACAGAAACTCGTCCATATCCCCATAATCGCTCAACGTCATTCCGTAACACCGGTCTGTCTTCATATCGATCAGCGACTGCGTTGTCACAGTCACCGTCGCCTCATTAAGATTGAAGTATTCCATTTTAATCGTTTCCATAAGCGTTCAACTTCTTATATGCTGGCTTCCCCAGCTTATCCTTATCTTGCCCTCGGAGTCCGTCTCGCGCCTGAGCAGGCTCTCTATGACGGACATGGAGATGTCGAAGTCATCGAATATCTCCGACTGCTCCTTGACTTCCCCGCTCTTGATGAACTCGTTGAGCCTCTCTTTCGTGAGCACGAGCGCCATGAGGTTTTGCTCGACGGAATCCTCATATGTCACGAAATGCACATTCTTCCTCTCCCTGGAGTCCAGTCGTATGAAGCGGAAATAGAACTGCTCCATCCTTGGAATATTCCATTGCAGTGATTCCAATATGATGCAGTTGCACGCCGGTATGTTGACCGAGCTGCTCAGCGACTGCTGCGTGCATACCAGCACTCCGTTGATGGTGGAGTCGAACTCGGCCACTATCGCCTGCCGTTTCCTGAACGGCACCGAGCCTGACACAGTGAACAACGGTCTGTCTGGGAATTGTGCGCCCATATACCTGACATACATCTCATAGGCCGCCAATGAGGTACACCCGATGGCGACCTTGCCTTTTGTCCGGTGTATCATGTTCCCTATATGATGCACCTTGCGTGGGTATTCATCTCCATGATAGCCCTCTATCATATTGGGTACGGAGCAGGCTTTTATCAACAGCTTAATCTGACGCATGAGCCTCAGGCCCGCATCCTTCCTCGCATCACCCGTGCTGTTGTAGTAAAGCTCGCATATCCGGCAGAACTCCTCGATTATGATGCGGTACACCTCACGTTCTCCGGCCGACGGGGTGACGGTATGCGACCTTATGTCGTATTTCTCGCCGGCGAAGTCCTTGAACTTGCGGGTGATGACCGTCTTGTCTATCAGCTCGAAAAGCGCGTCCTTGTTGTAGACATCCTGGTTCTGTTTCTCTATGCCGAATACCGTCGCCTTTCCGGGACAGTGGCACGCCCTGAACAGCACATGCCCCCTGAATGCAGGGAACGGCTCGCCGAAAGCGTCGTTGTCCTCACTCTCGATCTCTTTATCGCGGCTCTGCCGGTACACCTCCGGACTACGGCATATCATGTTCACCGAATTGTTGTACAGCAGCTCGAACTGGCTGTAAAGCTCGGTTATGTTGTTGCACGTGGTGGTGCCGGTGGCGAGTATCTTGTAGCGCGCCCTGCGGAATATGGCGAGAATGTATCGCGTGCGCTGCGATGTGGGGTTGGTGATCTCGTCCGACTCGTCGAACACAAGGCATACCCTGCGGGCCGCGCGTTTCATGAATTTCATCAGATACCGTTTCAGCTTGCACAGCATAGAGGTGGATACCACAAGGAAGATGCCCTGCGGCACATCCTCAAGGTCTCTCCAGCTTTTTATCAGCCTGTGCCGCTCACTGTTGTTCCTCAGGAACGGTTCCCATGTCATGTTTGTGGCAATTGCCGGGGCAAGGACTATCACGTTGCGCACCTTGCTGAATTTCAACAGATACTTTGCCCTGTGGTAGACAGCCGCCGTCTTTCCCGATCCCTGCTGCCAGTTCAGCAGGGCATAGCGTTTCTGCAACACAAGGTTGAGGTCGTGTTTCTGCAGGTTTGTGAAACCGCATACCTCGTGGTCCTTGTTTATGAATGTCACGCTGTCGAGATAGGCCGACAGTTCAGGTATCGGTGTCATGCCGGAAAACGGCATGCATTGGTGTATGTAGTGCCGTTCCTTGCGGCGGATGACTTTCTCGGCGGCCTTAATCTGCCGTATGTTCGCTTCGGTTGGATTATCGGGCACGGGCAGTATGCCGCGTCCGGTGATGATGCCGTTGATACTCACCGAGCCGCGTTTCTCCTTGTCAAGCAAACGCGGGGCGTATTCTTTCAATCTGAAGCCGTAGTTTGTCTTGACAAGGGCTATCTCCTCCCTGTGGACTCGGCTCTGGTTACGTATATGGCGTCTTATGACGGCGAGTACCTTGTTGGGCGTGAGTTTCCTGCGCTCCCATTCCTCGTTTGGACAGTCATCCGGCTGTTGCTGGTTGCGGAACCGGGCCACAAGCTCCATGACTTTGTCAATGTGCCGGTTCAGAGGCTTGTGCGCCTTCATCTCATACATATACTTGGCGAGCCGGTACTCGAACCGCTCCAGTTCCTCTTTGGTGAGGGCGTTGGTCTCCTGCATCAGTTTCAGCTTGAGTCCGGATTTCAAGGCACGGGCATCCGCTATAAGCTGCTTCATTTCTTCCGCAGTAACGAATTCATTGGCCTTGTACGGCTGCATATCTATGTTGTGTGAGTGGCGCAGGAACACCATTATCTTGGTAGCGAAATCACGCACTCCCAGCGATGCGAAGGCATCCGGACTGAGCTTCATCTGTCCGATGAATGAGAATTGCCTGTTGACATTGGCCACCTTCGATTTTTCCCAGAACTCACTTTGCAGGAATGATGCCGGCACTATAAGCATCAGTATCCCCGCCGGATTGAGGACATCGTATGCCTTGTCGATATAATAGACTTGCGACATTCGGTGACCGAATCTGAGGTTGAACGGTGGGTTGCCTATCACGACATCATACCTTGTTCCCGGAGTAAACTGCTGTATGTCGAGATGCTCAACCGTGGCGTCCGGATATAGGTGCCTTGCAACGGCCACAGCCTTCGGGTCTATGTCGAATCCGTGCGCGTTGTGCTGGTTAGGCAGGTGGTTGAAGAAGTTCCCCATGCCACAGCACATGTCGAGTACCATTTCCGACGGTAATGGTGACAGCATGTCTACCATATCGCGGCATATCGTGTGCGGAGTGAAGAACTGGCCCATCTCGAACTCGCGTTTCGCCTCGGCATATTCATTGTAGCTGCCGAAATCGGAACGGCGCAGGTTGTGCAGCCCTCCGACACCCGTATAGCAGTTGTATATGCTCTCCGCCGGTATGGTGCCCTTGCCGGAATCTATGCAGAAAAGGATTTTCTCGTTCACCTCGGCACGCTTCTCCGGCGGTATATGTTGCGGTATTATTGCGTACATCTCTGTTTGGGATATTGTTATAAATCAGAGGCACGGATGCCGTTTCCGACACCAGTGCCTCCATTCCGTTGTGTTCTCTTCTCTACTGCCGTACCGTCAGTTCATCAATACGCAGGCGGTTGTAACAGCTGCTTGCGGCCTCGCGGTTTATGAACCTGATATCCACCCGTCCGTTGCGGTAGAATCTCATCCCGGTGGCGTTGGTCGTCGTGAGGTCATACCAGCCTGTGGTATCCACGTCATCGGTGTTGAACCTGACGATTATACCTCTGTCACCGCAAAGCAAGTCATCGGCACCGAATGCGATTCCTTCGCAGAGTGCCGGAATCCTGTCGCGGTAATTATAGTGGATATGATTTTTACGCCAGTTGGTATAGTAGAAGTCATCAAATGAAACCACATAGGGGAACGTGATCTTGTCGCCCTTCAGTTCAGGCCCTGACTTTGACCACGGTCCTGGCTTGACAATTTTATGGAAGCGCCTGAGCAGCTCATCCACGGCTGTCTGACGGAAACTGCGACCGCCAAGATGCTCTATGACAGCATCGACATAGGTCATGTACTCAGGACGAAATCCCATCCTCAGTGTGTCGCCGTTGATTTCCGGCACCGGAACGGCCACATTGTAAGTACGGTTGAAGTATCCCACTATACTGCTTGCGAAACTCTTGTTCGCTCTGAGATTCGCCGAGACTATGGCGTTGATGGATTTGAATGGCCTGAACTCGCAATGCGCATAGTCACCGTCATTCGGATACAACGATTCCAGGAAACTGACCTCGCCGTTCTCCTTATATTTCACCCGGTGGCTCTCCCGGTATTTCTCGGCGTCTTCAGTGAATATGCCGTACCAACGCTCAATCTGCTCAAGCGATTTGTAGAGTGCCTCCTGCTGGGCCTCGCAGTACAGCCTGTCCTTTGCAGTTATCTTTTCCTCGTTCCGGATTTCCACTCCGAGAATACCGGACAGCAGGTCTGTGCCCACATGTGTTGCTGTCATTGTGTCCATATGCTTATGCTTTTTGATTATATACAGGTTGCTGGCTGATACGGTATTGTGTGACGGTATGCCGTTCCATGTCCTTTGCAATCTTTACTTTCCGGATGGAGCCGTTGTGCATCTTTTCATGAACCGGCAGGTCAAGGCATTCCCATTCCTCTTCCGTGACAGACTCAAGTTTTTCCCTGAAACACCACATCACAATCTGGTTTTCCCAATTGCCGGGGAACATGGTCGCCTCATAGAGTTCCTTGAATTTCTGTAACTCATAATCATTGCGGAACGCGATGCCGTCACCGTGGTACAAATAGCGCGATTCCGGGTCTGTGTCCTTGTGGAGATAGAATTTGCGCCATGTCTCGGTAGTGAAGTCCCCGTACAACGGATCCGATTCTTTGTAGGCCCATTCGGGAACCAAGGCGGTAAATCGGACGCTGCCGTTGGCACATGCCCCACAGTGTCCCCATGCGCTGAAAAGGCCCTCACACCATCCGGTGAATTCCATGTCTTCAGTCTTGATTGTTGTGAACGGACCGCCGCTGACACTGAGCAATAATTCGTTTCCATCTGTCCACACAAACGGGGCATAAGGATGAAGGCATACCGATATGCCATCCTCGACGGCACGTTCAAGCAGTCCGTAACCGCTGAAATCACCGTGGCGGTCGATATGGCGAATCCTGTCTCCGATTTTGGGAGTCTGCTCCGACCGGGAGTTCTCGATTACCTTCACCAGTCTGTTTGCCATGTCCACATCTGCCTGTGTCAACGTATGATCCCGGTCATAAGACAGGTTCAACGGCAGGAGCGTTTCAATGGTGTACTTCCTCTTTGTAGATTCCATATATTTCTCTTCTTATTTATTCCGGCTTATGGGGCCGGAGTTCCCATAACTACAGGCCTGCAAAGGTCGTGTTCCGTACGGGCAAGGTTTTCGGGAAAAATACCGCAAGCCCCACAGGGGCGCGGAAGATTTTTCCACGAAACCCGCAGGGCCTGACCTTGCCGGTACGATAGGAACACGAGTTACCTTTGCCTGGAG
>DBFWRP010000144.1:0-15905 GCA_048222005.1 Muribaculaceae bacterium
AGTGGGGATGTTGCCCAGGCCGCATCCGAGCAGCACTTCGCCGCTGTCGGTAATGTCGGCGGCTTCGATAATGGCAACATCGGTAGGCCCGTAGAATCCGTAGCGCGTTTCCTGTGCCATTTCAGACAGATGGCGGTCGAAATAGTGGGCGTCGTGGGCGTTGATGCGTTTGCGGAGGTCGGGTGTGTTCTGATATGGCGCACGCATGTTTATGGCATTGTTGCGTGCAAGAATGCCGTCGACATGGTCGTTTGTCGATGCACCGGTGAAGATGTTAACCTTGAATTCCCGGCCGGCGGCGTGTTCGCGTTCGGCCTTGTGTGCAACAGCCTCAGTCACCGCCTTGGGGTTACCGGGTGCGGTAAATCCCGACAATCCGAGCGTGTTGCCGTTCTCAATCATCTCAGCAGCTTCCTGAGCTGTGATAAAATTATACGCCATGCTTGTGGTAATTGATTAGGTTTGGTGTTAAATCGTTGGGCAGGTCGGCCGTGCAAGGCATGAAATAATGGAGTAGACGGGCGTTTTGCCCGAAAACTTGCCTGTGGCGGCTTGGTCATCCGCGCCTTTATTCGTATTTTTGCACAAAATTAGAGTTTTAGTGTACAAAGCCCAAATTTTCCAATCTGTTTTTTAGCACATATGCTGCCGCAGGGCATGTGTGCCTCCATTTTTATAGTGTAAAAGATGAACAATAATGCCGATTCCGGCCAGATGGCCGATAAGAAATTATATATCGAGACATACGGATGCCAGATGAATGTTGCCGACAGCGAGGTCGTGGCATCAATCATGGAGACGGTCGGGTATGCGCAGACTGATGCCGTTGACCATGCTGATGCGGTTCTGCTCAACACATGTTCCATCCGTGACAATGCCGAGCAGAAGATACATTCACGCCTGCAGGCGCTTAATGCGCTGCGGAAATCGAAAGGCCGCAAGCCCCTGATTGTAGGTGTTATAGGATGTATGGCCGAACGGGCAAAGGATGAGCTGATAAACCGCGACGGGGTGGATCTCGTGGCAGGTCCCGACGCTTATCTCGATCTGCCCAATCTGTTTGCGTCGGTTGAGGCCGGCGAGAAGGCAATCAATGTGGAACTCAGCACGACAGAGACTTACAGAGATGTTATTCCGGCGCGGTCGCTCGCCAACCGCGTAAGCGGTTTCGTGAGCATAATGCGCGGATGCAATAATTTCTGTTCCTATTGTATTGTGCCTTATACACGTGGCCGTGAGCGCAGCCGCGAACTGGCAAGCATCCTCAATGAAGTGGCCGACCTTGAGCGTCATGGTTTCAAGGAGGTGACATTGCTCGGGCAGAATGTGAACAGCTACCGGTATGTAACCCCGGAGGGGGAGACTGTGGATTTTCCCGCGCTGCTTGAACGTGTGGCATTGAGTGTGCCATCCATGCGCGTGCGTTTCACCACCTCCCATCCCAAGGATATGAGCGATGACACCATTGATGTGATTGCACGTTATCCGAACATCTGCAACCATATCCATCTCCCCGTGCAGTCGGGCAGCAATTCCGTGCTGAAGGCCATGAACCGCAAATACACGCGGGAATGGTATCTCGACCGCATCCGTGCCATTCGTCAGCGTATACCCGATTGCGGCATATCGTCGGATCTCTTTACCGGATTCCATGATGAGACTGAGGAGGATTTCAACCAGACGCTTTCCCTTATGCGCGAGGCTGCTTTCGATTCATCGTTCATGTTCAAATATTCCGAACGTCCCGGCACGCTCGCTTCGCGCACCATGCCCGACAATGTGCCGGAGGAGGTGAAAGTGGAGCGCCTGAACCGAATGATCGCATTGCAGAACGAACTGTCGGCCGAATCGAACCGGCGTGACATCGGCAAGGTGTTTGATGTGCTTGTCGAGGGCTTTTCCAAGCGAAGCCGGGAACAGATGATGGGGAGAACGCAGCAGAACAAGGCAGCGGTGTTTCCCAGGGGCAGAATAAAGGTTGGTGATTTTGTCAAGGTGCGCGTCACCGGGGCATCGTCGGCCACGCTTATCTGTGAGCTGGTTGAACCGGTTTCGTCGGCGCTGTAATCAGTCACTGTGTGCTAATAAGTGTTCATTATACGCACAACTTAACATGTATTGATTAAATAAATGTTAAAAGTGTTGACATGGCCTCTATATGGTTGTAATTTTGCAGCACTTTGGCTCAGAACAGGTCGCCCGGATGGCGGCTGTTAACATGCTGCCATAGGGTAAAAATGATTGTTTTTTCTGCATGAACAAAATAAAACGTAGCCGCATAGCAGGCTGGGGCGATTATGTGACATCGACAATCTCGGTGACACTTGTGCTTTTTATTCTTGGTCTGGTGGGCTTTGTCAACGTATCGTTTTCAGGAATCAACCGTCAGCTGAAAGAAAAAATGGGTTTCACCGTGGTGCTTGCCGACAGTGTGGCTCCTGCTGCAATAGATTCATTGAAACTTGTGTGTGACAATGCCAGGTACGTTTCCTCATACCGGTATCTGTCGGCCGAGGATGTGATGGCAGAGGAGACTTCGGGAGAGGGAGCCGACCTTGTTGAACTGCTTGGCGTCAATCCCTACGCAGCTATGTTTGAGATTAAGGTGGCTTCCGCGTATGCCGATGTTGACAGTATCAGCGGCATCATGGCACAATGGCGGCAATCGCCATGGGTCGACGAAACAACCGCCAATACTGAAATGATAGCGAATATCAACCGTAATGCAGGCCTGATCAACACCATACTTGCCATTATGGCAGCCGCATTGCTGCTGATTTCGTTTGTCTTGATAAACAATACGGTGAGGCTCACCGTGTATGCGCGCAGATTTCTGATTCATACAATGAAACTCGTGGGGGCAACGGGCGGTTTCATCCGCAGGCCGTTCCTCACGATTAATGCCGTTCAGGGGGTGATCGCAGGATTGCTCGCTTCGGGATTCCTTGCATTGTTTGTCGGATGGGCGCGTTCGCTCGACATGGGTATAGAATCGCTCGTGACATGGAATGTGGCGTTCTGCGGGTTCGGACTTCTTGTGGTTCTCGGTGTGGTGATATGTGTGCTGGCCGCCATCATGGCAACCAACCGCTACCTGCGCAAGAATTATGACGAGATGTTCGAATAATCGATTGGACGCCTTGTGCCCCCGATGCTTCGCATCTTGACTTTGTTTTGTCCGAATAAAATAAGTTGTAAACTGATATAATCCGAATTTTAATATGGCTCTTAATCTGGATAAGGCTGTCCGGTCAGAAAAACATCGCCCCGATGAAAAACTTGAACGGGAATCAACGAATGAGTTTCCGATGGTGAAGAGGAATTTTATTTACATGGCGGTGTCGGGGGCCATGATAGTTATTGGATTTCTGCTGATGCTCGGTGGAGGTTCGACCACAGAATTCAACCCCGACATTTTCAGCGCCAGGCGCATAGTAGTAGGGCCAACGATTGCTTTCCTCGGATTTGTTGCGATGGCAATATCCATAATTGTACGTCCCGGCCGACGTAAATAAGCAGTGATTTTAATCATACAGATTGTAATTTTGATATGGATTGGATTGATGCGTTGATACTTGGCATTGTTCAGGGCCTTGCCGAATACTTGCCCATAAGCTCGAGCGGACACCTTGAGATTTTCAACAGTCTGCTGGGCTCAAACCTTTCGGGCGAGGATTCCCTGCAGTTTGATGTTGTGCTGCATGTGGCCACTGTTCTGTCGACTATTGTCGTGTTGTGGAAAAAGTTCGTGCCATTGTGCACGTCGTTTTTCACTCTCAAGCGCGATGCAAATACCACATATGTGTGGAAAATTCTGTTGTCATGCATCCCGGTGGGGATTGTGGGCGTCTGCTACAAAGATCAGGTTGAATCGTTCTTCGGCGTAAGTGCCGATGGTAGCAACAATCTGCTGTTGGTAGGCGTATGCCTGTGCGTTACGGCTGCGCTTCTTGCTTTCGCATACTTTTTTCGCACGCGTTCGTTTATGCGCACCAACCGTACCGGCCGCGATATAACATGGCTGGACGCGTTTGTAATCGGAATTGGTCAGGCTGTGGCTGTTCTGCCGGGTCTGAGCCGTTCGGGCACTACGATCGCAACCGGTATCATACTTGGCGACAAACGCGAGGAGGTTGCCCAGTTCTCCTTTTTCATGGTGGTTGTTCCCATTCTCGGACAGGCGTTGCTCGATATGGTCAAGATGTTCTCGGCGTCGGGCGAGGCTGCCGGGCAGTCGCCGGTGGGAATCGTGCCGATGATTGTCGGCTTCCTGTCGGCATTCATTGTGGGTTGTCTGGCATGTAACTGGATGCTCAACCTTGTGAAGAAAGGCAAGCTCGTCTGGTTCTCGCTTTACTGTGTTGTTGTTGGCGTGATATGCATAATTTTTGCTTGATTTGTGCGCGCAATCAACACAGACAGGGGAATCCTGAATAAACAGACAAACCCGTAAGATTTCAGAATTTTATCATATGTCATTGCAACCGATTGAAGGCGAGATTTTCGCTGTTGACAAACCTCTCGGATGGTCTTCGTTCCATGTGGTCAAGAAGCTGCGTGGAGCGTTGCTGTCGCGATTGAGGGCAGCCGGCGTGCGCAAGCTAAAAGTAGGGCATGCAGGTACGCTCGACCCTCTGGCAACGGGTGTGATGATTGTATGCACCGGTAAGGCCACCCGTCGGATCGACGAACTGCAGTCGGGTGTGAAGGAATATGTGGCTACGGTGGCATTGGGTGCGACCACACCCTCGTTCGATCTGGAAACACCGGTCGATGCGACTTATCCCACGGCGCATATCACCCGTGAGCTTGTCGATGAAGTGCTGTCACGCTTCAAGGGGAGAATAGAGCAGATTCCGCCGTCCTATTCGGCATGCAAAGTCGACGGCCACCGTGCCTACAAGATGGCGCGCCGTGGCGAGGATGTCGACCTAAAGCCGAAGATTCTTGTTATAGAGGAGATAGAACTGCTTGAATTCAGCCCGGAGGAGGTTGTCATAAGGGTGGTGTGCAGCAAAGGCACATATATCCGGGCCTTGGCGCGCGACATAGGGGCTGCGCTCAATAGCGGCGGCCATCTCCGCGCATTGCGGCGCACACGTGTGGGCAATGTCGATGTGGCGCACTGCAGCTCTGTGCGTGATGCTGTGGAACGCATCCATTGTGCTACCATGTCGGTGCCGCAGGAGGATGGAACCCGAATGGATGTGCCTCCCGCCGAGTTTGTGCCTGATTTCATGCAGAATGAAAAGGCTGACATCAAGGCCTACGCCGACCGATAAATATAGATTACTGTTTCAACATAAAAATATATTCAACAGCTATAATGAAACTTTCCCAGTTCAAATTCAAATTGCCCGATAACCTGATTGCCCAGTATCCTTCGCCCAATCGCGATGACTGCAAGCTGATGGTTGTGCACCGTAAGACCGGTGAGATTGAGCACCGCGTTTTCAAGGATGTGATCAATTATTTCGGCGACGGCGACGTGATGGTGTTCAACGACACCAAAGTGTTCCCGGCCCGCCTGTTCGGCAATAAGGAGAAAACTGGCGCGCGCATCGAGGTGTTTCTGCTGAGAGAGCTGAATGCCGAGCACAAGCTATGGGATGTGCTTGTAGAGCCTGCGCGCAAAATCCGTATCGGTAACAAACTTTATTTCGGCGACGACGAATCGATGGTGGCCGAGGTGATTGACAACACCACTTCGCGCGGCCGTACACTCCGTTTCCTCTACGACGGCAGCCATGAGGAGTTCAAGGCCAATCTGTTCAAGCTTGGTTCCACTCCGTTGCCCGAATATATCAACCGCGAACCCACCGAGGCCGATGCCGAGATGTATCAGACCATTTTTGCCAAGACAGAGGGTGCCGTGGTGGCACCTTCAGCCGGCATACATTTCAGCCGTGAGGTGATGAAACGTCTGGAGATCCGTGGTGTGGAGCAGGGCTTCCTCACTGTTCACAGCGGGTTGGGCGCTTTCCGCGAAATCGATGTGGAGGACCTGACCAAACACCGCATGGACTCGGAGGACATGAGCGTAGGGCAGGAGCTTGTTGACATGGTCAACAAAGCCAAGGACAACGGCAAACAGGTGTGCGCAGTGGGGACATCCACGCTGCGAGGCATTGCAAGTGCCGTGAGCATGGGCGGACATATGAAGACCTATACCGGCTGGACCAACAAATTCATCTTCCCTCCGTACGATTTTACTGTGTCCACAGCACTGATCACAGGTTTCCATCTCCCGTATTCCACCATGCTCATGATGGTGTGCGCTTTCGGTGGCTATCAGACTATCATGAAAGCCTACGAAGAGGCCATCAAAGAGGGTTATGGGTTCGGAGCATACGGAGATGCCATGCTCGTTATTGATTGATAACAAGAAAGCTTACTGATCGGTTATGGTAGAGAATGAACGCGACACACGCGCAGCCCGGGTGATAGAGGCCGGGCGCCGTATGCTGACCGCGGCGCGCACTGCGCCGAAAGGAAAAGGCGTGGACATAATAGAATGCTGTCTGCTCACCGGCGAGGATATTAAATCGCTGTCGGACGAGATGAAGCGGCTGTACGATGAAACTGGGCGTCCTGTCTACCAGCGCGACGGTGAAAATGTCCTGCAGGCAGATGCCGTGGTTGTGATTGCAACCCGTTCCATGCCGCTCGGGCTTAACTGCGCCCATTGCGGGTTTCCGGCTTGTGGGGAGAAGCCCAAAAACGTTCCTTGCGCTGTCAATAGTGTGGATGTAGGTATAGCCATAGGCTCGGCTGTGGCCACGGCGGCCGATTGCCGCGTTGACTGCCGGGTGTGGTTTTCAGCAGGAATGGCTGCAGAGCGGATGAATCTCTTGCCCGGTTGCAGCCAGTATTATTGCATCCCCCTCAGTGCCACCTCCAAGAATCCGTTTTTCGACCGCAAGTAACGCCGGTTTTCCAGAGCTATGTTCTGATATAGGGGAACCTCAGTGCTTAACATAGAGCGTCGAGGCCTATCATTATAAAACAGCAAAGGCTTGACTTTATAAAACAACAGCGGTGTGTCACTCTTGGTGACACACCGCCGATGTTTTTTTGGGGGACGGCTGGGGCGCGTTAGCGGCCGGAATCGTCGACGAGCGATTTGATGCGGCGGTTCAGCAGGGTTTCGCCCAACAGATCCTCGATGGTGATGTGCATGCGGTAGCGCCAGTAATGACGTGAATTGGCCGGAACGTTTATCTGCTCCTCGCGTGGGTCGGCGCGGCGAATCTTGCCGTCGATTGAGAGCCAGTCCTGCAGCGGAAGGATGCAGAGCATGGCGGGTGAGTGCAGATTGCTGGCAACGATTTTCTCGCATATCCAGGGCTCGGCAAATGTCGGGGCTGCTCCTTGCTCGCCAAGCATGTTGTTGAAGAAGCGCTGGGTCTTGTCGCGGTTTTCTTCCCACCATTGGCGGATGCCTCCCATATCGTGAGTGGAGGTGGTGCAGACTGTAAGATAGGGGTAATATGCAGGGTTGCCGAATTCTTCACGTGGATTTTTCGGCATGCGGGCGATGTCGAGCGTGAGGATTTCAAGGGCGCTCATCACAGCGGGCACGCAGTCGGGAATCATACCGAGGTCCTCGGCACAGGTAAGCATGTCGGTGGAATCAATCAGCGGAGGCAGTTTCCACATGGCTTTGCCGTACCAGAAGTCGTTGTGCCGGTGATAGAAAAAGTCGTTGTACAGGCGGTCGAATGTCCAGCGTTCGTAGTCGGTGAGGTAGCGGTAAGTGTATGTGAACTGGGCGGAGATACGTGGATGGTATTTGCCTTTCTCATACGGATCCTCGACGAACAGCACCTGGTCGATGAGTCCGAGCAGGCCGTTGCAGATGCGGGTGTTCTTGTCGTTCTTTTCTTGTGTGCCGAAGTAGTTCGCAACTTCGCGCTGAGAGGTGAAGCCGGCTGCAAGTTTGTATCGGCCATAGCCCACATCCTTGAGGAAGCGGTTGCGTACTTCGTCGGTATATTCGCCGAAAAAGTCGTGCAGGAATTCCTCACGTATGAACGGGGTGGTCTGCAGGTCGGTGTCCAGCCAGAAATCGTAGTTGTTGCGCAGCTCGTCGATGGAGAAGGGTAGTGCGGGATTGAACACACCCAGCAGCCCGTGAAGCTGGTTCATCGGAATCTGCCATATGCGGAAGAACCCGAGCACATGGTCTATGCGGTAAACGTCGAAATACTGGGCCATGTTGCGGAAACGGTTTTTCCACCACTGGAACTGACCGTCACGCCACATTTCCTCCCAGTTGTAGGTGGGGAGACCCCAGTTCTGTCCGAGCACAGAGAAATCATCCGGCGGAGCGCCAGCCTGGCTGTCGAGGTTGAACAGACGGGGGAATGTCCATGCATCGACACTGGTGCGGGAAATTCCGATGGGGATGTCGCCTTTGAGCGATACCCCGTGGGCATGGGCGTATTCCTTTACATGCAGCAGCTGTTTGTGCAGGTTGAACTGGATCCAGTACACATAGTTGGCCTGCTGCTTGTGGTCGAGCAGCAGTGCCTCCATCTTCGCCGGTGTGTAGGCGGCATAATCACCCCATTTTGAAAAATCGGGGGTGCCGTTTTCGTCGCGGAGAATGCAGAAGGCTGCGTACGGTTTCAGCCATGAGGCATTGTCGGCCACGAACTGCTTGAATTCGGCGGTGCGTGTCACGCTGCGTTCCACCTGTTTGAACAGTTCGCGTGTGAATTCGTTTTTGGCGTTGTTCACCCGTTCGTAGTCAATCTGCTCGAGTGCGTTAAGCTCTTTGGCCAAAGCGTCGTAATGAGCCTGGCGCTCGTTGTCGGCCAGAGTTCCGAGCTCGCTCAACCTGAGATACATTGGGTGCAACGCATAGCATGAGTTGGCGTTATATGGGTAGGAGTCCGTCCAGGTGTGGGTCATCGTGGTATCGTTGACCGGCAGCACCTGGATGAATTTCTGTCCGGTGGCAACGGCCCAGTCTACCATTTTTATAAGGTCGGGGAATTCGCCGACGCCGAAATCCTGTGCGCTCCGCAATGCGAAAACCGGAATGGCAACGCCGGCACCTCGCCAGGGCGACTTGGGGTTGACAAGCCGTTGCCCTGCAACAACCATAACCTCGCCGGAGGTGGCCGGCTGCAGCGCGAGGCGGCGGTTGTCGCAACCTTCCCATGCCACGAGTTTACCGGTGTTGCGGTTTATGATCAGGAATTTATATTCGAATTCGGCCGGAAGCGATTCGAGCGGCAGCACGCATTCCCATGTGGGGAATGAGGCATCAGACATGGCTATAGCCTTGTCGGCATTCCACGCTCCGAGCGGTTCGCAAGAACCGCATACGGCCACCACTTCATCGGGCGACACCATGGGGGCGTCGACTGTCAGCAGAAGTTTGCCAGGTGTTATTTCCGGATGGAGCGCACGGTTGTTGCGGCGGCACACACAGTCGGTGAACACCACCGAATAGTAAGGCTTGTCGAACGGCTGGTCCTGCCAGCGGTCGAAGATTTCATATTCGCGCACATTCTTGCCGGGACGGAATGTGTGACCGTGTCCCCATTCCTGACGGTCCTGACCGTTTTCGTGGCGAACGATGTAGCGGTAGGTGAATGCGTCGGTGTTGTCGGGGAGGGTGACGTTAAGCCGCCAGGATTGCTGTCCGACCAACTCCATCTTGAAGGCTTTTGCAGGGTCACCTCCGCCCATTTGCGGGATATCACCTACGATGTAGACCGATTCGCCCCAGTTGGTGCGGTAATCGATTATGAATTTCAGATTCATGGTGAAAGTGGTAAGGATGATATATAAGTAAGAATTAATGAATTTATTTCCGGATTATAGCAGCTTTATGCTGATGTAGCGTTTCGGATTGCGCTTGACGTCGATGAGAAGGGAGTCGAGCGATGCGGCGCAGTTGTTGAGGTTGTCGTAGAGTGCACGGTCGTGGGTAATCAGCCCCAGCGATGAGTCGGGGTTGTTGAGAGAGGCGGATAGTGTCTTGAGATTCTCTGACAGCATGTAGATGTTCTGCATGGTCGAGTCGATCGGCATCTCCTTGAGGTCGGCCGAAAGTTCGGCGAGAGCGCCGCTCATTGCGTTGAGGTTCTCGGTGATGGAGGTCACGTTGTTCATCACGGGAGGCAGCGCCCGGGTTGTGGCGTTGACATTGCGCATTGTCTTGTCGATGCTGAGTGTTATGTCGTCGAGACGGCTTATGGAGCTGGCAAGTGCCGGGTTAGCCATCAGGGCGTTTATATTGGTCAGCAGAGAATCGATTTTCGGGAATATGGCGCTTACAGCAGGCATGAGGTTCTGCGACACATTGTCCATAAGCCCGGATGCGGTTTCGCCTATGAGAGTGCTGCCCACGGCTTCATATTCGGTGGAAGTGGTGGGGTGGAGGGTGACGGTGGAGGTTCCGAGTATGTCCTGCTGGATGATGGCTTTTGTACCTTTAGGCAGTTTCAGCTGGCGGTCGAGGCTGAGTTCCGCTTTCACATGTCCCGGGGAGTCGTATTCGTAGTTGATCGACCTTACCTGACCCACCTTGAACCCGTTGAGCGTCACGGGGGCTGAAACCTGCAGCCCTGCGGCGTTGGTGTAAGTGGCGTAATAGTAGTTGGCGGCTTTGAACACGTTTATCCCTTTCAGGAAATTAATTCCGAAAAACAACGCGAAGAGGGCGATGACCACGCATAGTCCGATTAATATCTCTTTCCTTGATTTCATACTGCTTATGATTTATTTGCGATTGTAAGAATAGCGGGTGTTGTTGTCAGGGCTTTATAAAGTCGATGCGTTTCCCATTCTGCATCTTGACAATAAAACACCCGGGATGCTGTTTTTTTATCTGTTTGTGCAATTTTTTTGCTTTGTTGAGGTTTTCGGTACCACCTACGGCATATTTGTAGAATGCTCCGTCGCGGTAATATACCACATTGTCCAGCCCATCAAATTCTTTGGATTTCGAGGACAACGGACTTGAACTTGCAAGCAGCTGCACGTAGTAGAGGGGGGTGTCGCTGGAGGCCATTTCCGGAATTCCCTTGAGAATGGTGGGATTGGCCGGCAGGGGCTCCACTTCGGGCAGGTCCGGTGCGGCGGCCGGCGGCGTGAGCATGATCGGCTGCTCTTCTCTGTTGCGGTCCCCTCTGGATGGAGTTATGGGATGTGCCACCGGAAGCGAGCGCCCTGTGATGCCGCTGCCGTAAGTGTTCAGGTATGCGCAGAGTGCATTGTAGAGCGATGCAACCATCTCGTCCTGCCCGCTTTCTGATGCGATGTATTTTTCCGAGCGTGGATTGCAGATGAAATCAAGCTCGACAAGTACAGCCGGGGCAGATGTGGCCCACAATACCCAGAATCCGGCCTGGCGTACCCCTTTGGGCGCGCGGTGAGCAGTGCCGACAAGTTGCTGGTGTATGGCGTCGGCAAATTCGATGCTCTGGTCGAGGCGTTTGTTCTGGCTCAGTTCGAAAATAATGTCGCTTTCGAGCGAGTTCGGGTCGAATCCGGCATATTTTTCCGTGTGGTCTGCTTCAAGTTCCATCACAGAGTTTTCCCGTTTGGCCACCTCCAGGTTTTCCGCAGTCTTGTGCAGTCCGAGCGAATACACCTGACACCCCTCTATGTTGGCACGGTTGCGGTTGCGCTTGTCCACGGAGTTTATGTGAATGGACATGAAGAGGTCGGAGTTCGCGTTGTTGGCAATCTCCGCGCGGCGGTTGAGGGGGATAAACACGTCGGTGTCGCGGGTGTAAACCACTTTGACATACGGAAGGTTCTGCTCGATAAGGCGTCCGAGTTTCAGCCCTACGGAGAGGACCACAGTCTTTTCGTTGGTGATTTTCCCCACAGCGCCGTAGTCGCGACCGCCATGCCCGGGGTCGAGTGTAAGTACAAAATCCCTCGCCGACGCAAATTCGGGCGAAGCGGTCAGTATAACAGCCACAAGGGCAATGCGGTGCAGATATGTGGTTAAAGCTTTTGTAAAGCTCATCGGGACTATTTGTGATTTGATAGCAAAATTACGAAAATAATCCCATAGCCCCAATAGCATAAGGTGTAACAAATTTCTATAAAATGGGTAGAAAAGGCAATTGCTGCCAATTTCTTGAGAGTTTGTCTGAAAAATCCTGAAATATTCTTATGGTATGTGTGAGAGTTTTTGCATGGGTGAACTCCATGAAGGCTTACCTTAGAACGGATCTACGTCGTAGTAAACCTGTGCCGAGCGCATCTCCTTTATGCCGGACAGGTCCACAATGGTCTGACGCAGCAGTTCCTTGACCTTGGCCATGGAGGCGTTCACTTCCACTTTCAGCATGATTTTGCGGATGAACCATCCCTGAATCCGGCCTACAAGCGGCTCTTCCGGGCCGAAAACCCGTGTCCCGAACAATTTCCGCAGGTAGTCGACATAAATGGCGGTGATTGATTTCAATGCCGCAATGTCGCGGTGTTTCAGATAAATGTAGATTATGCGCGAGAAGGGGGGATATGCGAAGGCTTTGCGCTGCTCTATTTCGTGGTTGAAGAACCCCTGGAAATCGTGCTGCCTGACAAAGCCGATGATGGGATGGGCTGGCTGGTAGGACTGTATGACCACCACTCCCTGCTGGTTCTCACGTCGGCCTGAGCGTCCCGACACCTGTTCGAGCATGTTGAAGGCGCGTTCGGACGCGCGGAAATCAGGCATGTTTATAAGCGAGTCGGCATTCAGGATGCCCACCATCTCGACACCGGCGAAGTCAAGCCCTTTCGTCACCATCTGTGTGCCGACGAGAATCTGGGCTTTCCCTTCGGAAAAATCATCTATGATGTTGGCATATGCATCTTTGCTGCGGGTGGAGTCGAGGTCCATGCGCAGAATCCGCTTGCCTTTGAAGTTGGCTTCCACTTCCTCCTCAACGCGTTCAGTCCCATAGCCGATAATCTCGATTGCCGGTTCGTGGCACTGGGGGCAGACTTTCGGTAGTGGGTATACGGCTCCGCAATAGTGACACTGCAACTGCCGGAGATGGCTGTGATATGTCAATGCCACATCGCAATGCTCGCAGCGCGGCACCCATGCGCATTGGCGGCAGCGTGCCAGCGGCGCATATCCTCGCCGGTTCTGGAAAAGTATGATCTGCGAACCTCGGTCAAGCACTTCATGGGCGAGCCTGAGGGTGTGGGTGGCGAATGTGCCGTTGATGCTCTTTTCGCGCCGAATCCGGTTCATGTCGATCACTTCGATGCGCGGGAGCGCCACGTTGCCATAGCGGGTGGCGAGGCTCACAAGCCCGAATTTTCCGGTGGTGGCCTTGTAGTATGTTTCTACCGATGGAGTGGCGGATCCGAGGAGTGTTTTGGCGCCATGCATCTTGGCCAGTACCATGGCTACGTCGCGGCCATTATAGCGCGGAGCAGGATCGAACTGCTTGTAGCTTGATTCATGTTCCTCGTCGACAATCACGAGCCCCAGGTGCGCAAACGGGAGGAACACGGCCGAGCGGGCGCCGATTATGACCAGCGGCTCATTGCTGTGCAGCAGGCGTTTCCATATGTCCACGCGTTCGCTGTCGGTGAATTTGGAGTGGTAGATCACAACCGCGTTGCCGAACACTTTCTGCAGGCGCCGGGTGAGCTGTGTGGTCAGCGCTATTTCCGGCACGAGCATCAGCACCTGGTCTCCCCGGTTGAGAACGAAATTTATAAGGTGAATGTAGATTTCGGTTTTCCCGCTTGAAGTGACACCGTGAAGCAGTGTGATGTCCTTCTCTTTCCACGACATGTGGATGGCATCGAGCGCATCCATCTGTGCCTGACTAAGGCGCGGAAGCTGTCCCGACGCTGTGCCTGCGAACTTGAAGCGGTTAACCTCCTGTTTTGTGATTTTCAGCAGGCCTTTGCCAGTAACGGCGGTGAGGATAGAGGGGAGAACGGCTGCCCGTTCCAGCAGTTGCTCACGTTTCACTGGCATGTTTTTGCCTTGTTGCATACCGCTTAGCTCCAGAAACGCAAGCAGGAGTTTTTCCTGTTTCGGCGCCCCTTTTACGGCTGAAAAAGCATCAGTAAGTCCGGCGGCGTCAAAGTTGGCCTCAACGAGCTGTTCATATCTTGGCCGATAGCGCTCGTTGAGCTTCTCGGCAATGATAAGGATCCCTCGGTCGACCATGGCATTCACCGTCGAAGCCGTTCCCCGGTGTTTGAGTTTTGTGGCGATGGCGCCGGTGGTCATGGCACCGTCATGGCTGAGCAGCTGGAAGATTTCGGTTTCCCGCTCGGTGGCGGGTGCATTTTCGGCTATATTGAAGTCGGGGTTTACCTCCACGAACGTTTCACTCTCGATTTTTAGCCCCGCCGGAAGGGCGGCTTTGTAGACATCACCGACGGCTGCGAGATAATAGTCTGCAATCCAGTTCCACAGTTTTAGCTGTGGATGGCGCAGTACGGGTGCGTTGTCGAGCAGCAGCGCCACTTCCTTCACCTCCATGTTGGCAGGCGGCAGGTTGGCGAAGCCTGTCACGATTGCGGTGTAGAACTTCTTGGTGCCGAACGGAACTATTACCCTGTGGCCTACGCCGACGTTTCCCACCATATGTGGTTGCAGCCGGTAGGTAAATACGGCATGGAGCGGAAGAGGCACGAGAACCTCCACA
Organism: Muribaculaceae bacterium; assembly: GCA_048222005.1. GTDB lineage: Bacteria > Bacteroidota > Bacteroidia > Bacteroidales > Muribaculaceae > UBA7173. The sequence goes on from DBFWRP010000144.1 coordinate 14,640, forward strand.
TATTCGCTTCTTGACGGATGTTGAGTCTGCCGGTCGCGACAGTTTTCATGAGTGGTTCCGTTTGTGTCTGTTGTCTCTTGGCTCATTGTGTCGTGGCTCAAAATTTAGAGGGATTACCTTACAAATTTACGATTTTTATTGTAAATTCGCACTTCGCAAATCCCTAAACAAGTTCCTATATCATGAAACTCGAAAAGAAAAAATTCCCTTCGCAACAAGGCGAGATCACATGGATAACAATCACAAATGACAAAGGTGCCCAGGTTGTGCTTTCTTCGCTCGGTGCAGGCATTGTGGCTGTGCGTCTTCCGGAAGCCGACGGCAAGCTGACTGATGTGGTGCTCGGCTATGATGATCCTACAGCTTATTTCGGCGACGGCCCTTGCGCGGGCAAGACCCCCGGACGTTATGCCAACCGGATTGCCAACGGGCATTTCAGTCTTGACGGCAAGGTGTACGACCTTCCGGTTAACAATGGCCCCAACCATCTGCACGGTGGCCCCGACGGATATCAGAACCGCATATGGAACTGCATCACAGAAGGCGACAACCGCGTGGTGTTCACGCTCGACAGCGCAGCCGGCGATGCGGGTTATCCCGGCAATCTGCATGCTTCGGTGGCCTATACCTTCGATAACGACAATGCGCTTGCAATAGGGTACGAGGCGAAGGCAGACGCTCCGACGGTAGTGAATTTCACCAACCATGCCTATTTCAATCTTGACGGCCATGATTCCGGTTCTTGTCTCGGTCAGACGCTGAAGATGAACTGCTCACGTTGGCTGCCGACCGACGACACTTTGATTCCGACTGGCGAGATTGCTCCGGTGGCTGGTACGCCTATGGATTTCACTGCCCCTCATGCTCTTGGTGAACGCATCAAGGATGATTTTGACGCTTTGAAATTTGGTAAGGGCTATGACAACTGCTGGATGGTCGACGGCTATGACGGGACCATGAAGGTTGTGGCCGAACTGGAGGCAGTGAACTCCGGGCATAAACTTGTGGTGAGCACCGACCAACCCGCTGCGCAGGTTTACACTGGCAACTGGCTTGATGGCTGTCCCACAGGAAAGGGCGGATACACCTATAAGGATTATGATGCCGTGGCCATAGAGTGCCAGGGGTGTCCTGATGCCCCCAATCATGAGAATTTCCCATCGCAGGTGCTCCGTCCCGGTGAATCATATCGCCGCAACATTGTATTTAAGTTCAGCTGATCAGGCCAAAAGCACCGGACCGGTGTGAAATAATGGAAAACAAGAC
>DBFWRP010000145.1:0-12243 GCA_048222005.1 Muribaculaceae bacterium
TAAGTTGTAGGGACATGCCTTTGGCATGTGAATCAGGCGTGTGCTAATATCCAGGGAATCAAAGCTATTTCACATGCCAAAGGCATGTCCCTACAAGTTGTTGAAAGCATTGTCATATTGAGCTGTTAAATTTCTTGCACCAAAAATTCGTCTTGACCCCTAATAACCGGTCGCGACCCTACGTCTGAACGGGTGATGTCCTTGCATGATTAATAAATTGTAGTATTTAATCACTAACATATGAAAATGAATGCCGATATGGCGCCGGTCACGGCTGCAGAGATTGCCGACACTCTTGTGGCGATGCGCGATGAGGCGCAGCGAGCCATTCTGATGCGCTTCTTCAAAACGGGGAAGGGGGAGTATGGCGAAGGCGACCAGTTTCTCGGCATCAAAGTGCCGCAGACGCGCATGGTGGTGCGTGAGGCCAGGCTCAGGGTACCTTTTGAAGAGATAGGGGAGCTTTTGAAGTCGGAATGGCATGAGGTGAGGCTGTGCGGTTTTCTGTTGCTTGTGGAGGAGATGAGGAGCGCGCTCCCCAACCGCCGCTGTGATCCGGAAGCGCAGGCTGCCCGTCGGATGGCGATTGCGGATTTTTATCTGAAGCATGCGCGCCGAGCCGACAACTGGGATCTGGTTGATCTTTCATGCCCCTACATCCTGGGCACGTGGCTGCTGTATCCGCAACCCGGCGGCACGTTGCCTCCGGCAAGTGTGCTGTGGCGCCTCGCCGACAGCCCGAATCTGTGGGAGCAGCGCATATCGGTGGTGTCGACTCTCGGCCTGGTGCGTGGCGGCAGGTATGAGGAAGCGCTTTTGATTTCGGAAAAACTGCTCGGACACACCCACGATTTGATTCACAAGGCTGTGGGGTGGGTGTTGCGCGAGGTGGGCAAACGCGACATCGGGCTTCTGAGGGGTTTCCTTGAAAGACATGCCGCCACTATGCCGCGCACCTCATTGCGGTATGCAATTGAGCGGATGGACCCTATGGAACGGATGAAATGGATGGAACGCAAGCATCTTTTGCGTTAAACAAACACAAGGCGGCGTGCCCCGCCTCAAAAATACTTTAATTTTTGTGCTCCACACGAAATATTTATTGTAAATTTGCGTATTGATATGATTGTGTGCCATGTAGTGCATGTCACAGACTGAAAACACATCAAAAGCTACATAAACAAAAAATCTTTATGAGTAACGAAAAAAAATTCCTTACCTGCGATGGTAACCAGGCAGCTGCGCATATCTCGTATATGTTCAGCGAAGTGGCCGCCATCTATCCTATCACGCCGTCGTCGACAATGGCTGAATATGTCGACGAGTGGTCGGCAGCCGGACGCAAAAATATTTTTGGCGAAACCGTGCTCGTTCAGGAAATGCAATCGGAAGGCGGCGCCGCAGGTGCCGTTCACGGCTCCCTTCAGGCCGGTGCGTTGACAACAACCTACACCGCTTCGCAGGGTCTGCTGCTGATGATTCCAAATATGTACAAAATTGCGGGAGAGCAGCTCCCCTGTGTGTTCCATGTTTCGGCCCGTACGCTCGCTTCGCACGCACTGAGCATCTTCGGCGACCACCAGGACGTTATGTCGGTGCGTCAGACCGGTTTCGCCATGCTTTGCGAAGGTTCCGTGCAGGAAGTAATGGACCTTTCGGGTGTTGCGCATCTCGCAGCCATCAAATCGTCGATCCCCTTCGTCAACTTCTTCGACGGTTTCCGCACATCGCATGAGATTCAGAAAATCGAGATGCTCGAGCAGGACCAGCTCGCTCCGCTTCTCGACCGCGAGGCTCTGGCCCGTTTCCGTCAGCGCGGACTCACACCCCAGGCCCCCGTTTCGCGCGGTATGGCCGAAAACAGCGACGTTTTCTTCCAGCACCGCGAAGCCTGCAACCCCGCCTACGAGAATGTAGCCGACGTGGTTGAGGAATACATGAACAAGATTTCGGCAATCACCGGCCGCAAATACGGTCTGTTCAACTACTACGGAGCCGAGGATGCCGACCGTGTGATCATCGCCATGGGCTCTGTTACCCAGGCCGCCGAAGAGGCTATTGACGCCCTCATCGCAAAAGGCGAGAAAGTGGGTCTGGTGGCAGTTCACCTCTATCGTCCCTTCTCGGCAAAGCACTTCCTCGCTGCAGTGCCCAAGACAGCAAAACGCATCGCTGTGCTCGACCGCACAAAGGAACCCGGCGCCAACGGCGAACCCCTCTTCCTTGATGTCAAGGAATGCTTCTACGGCAAGGAGAATGCCCCCGTCATTGTCGGCGGACGCTACGGCCTTGCTTCGAAGGACACCACACCCGCGCAGATCATCGGTGTGTTCGAGAACCTCGCTCTCCCCATGCCCAAGGATCACTTTACAGTAGGTATCGTCGACGATGTGACATTCACATCGCTGCCCCTCCCCGAAGAGGTTGCCCTCGGCGACAAGTCGACCACCGAACTGAAGTTCTACGGTCTGGGTGCCGACGGTACTGTGGGTGCCAACAAGAACTCCATCAAGATTATCGGTGAGAACACCAACAAATACTGCCAGGCATATTTCGCCTACGACTCGAAGAAGTCGGGCGGTTTCACCTGCTCGCACCTCCGTTTCGGCGATGCCCCCATCCGTTCCACCTATCTGGTGAACACCCCTAACTTCGTGGCATGCCACGTGCAGGCTTATCTGCATATGTACGACGTGACACGCGGTCTGCGCGACAACGGCACATTCCTGCTCAACACCATCTGGGAGGGCGAGGAACTGGCCAAGAACCTGCCCAACAAGGTTAAGAAGTATTTCGCCGACCACAACATCACCGTATATTACATCAACGCAACCAAGATTGCTCAGGAAATCGGTCTGGGCAACCGCACCAACACCATCCTGCAGAGCGCGTTCTTCCGCATCACCGAGGTTATCCCCGTTGACCTGGCTGTTGAGCAGATGAAGAAGTTCATCGTCAAGAGCTACGGCAAGAAGGGTCAGGATGTGGTCGACAAGAACTTCGCTGCCGTTGACCGCGGAGGTGAATACCACCGTCTCGACGTTGACCCCGCATGGTCGAACCTCAAGGTTGACACTGTGGCTCCCAACGACGATCCCGAATTCATCAACAAGATTGTACGTCCCATCAACGCACAGGACGGCGACCTGCTGAAGGTTTCGGACTTCAAGGATATCGCCGACGGTACCTGGCACAACGGCACCGCCGCTTACGAAAAACGCGGTGTGGCAGCTTTCGTACCCGAATGGAACGAAGAGAACTGTATCCAGTGTAACAAGTGCGCATATGTCTGCCCTCACGCAGCTATCCGTCCGTTCGTCCTCGACGAGAAGGAGATGGCAGCAGCTCCGTTCGCAGCAGAAGCCACTATCCCCGCCATCGGCAAGCAGTTCACAGGCATGCGCTTCATCCAGGCTGTCGACGTGCTCGACTGCCTCGGCTGCGGCAACTGTGTTGACGTATGTCCCGGCAAGAAGGGCGTGAAGGCTCTTGCAATGAAGCCTCTCGAAACCCAGCTCGACGAGCAGAAGGAATGGGACTACTGCGTGAAGGATGTAGCCTCGAAGCAGGATCTGGTCGACATCGCCGCCAACGTGAAGAACAGCCAGTTCGCAACCCCGCTGTTCGAATTCTCCGGCGCTTGCTCAGGCTGCGGCGAGACACCCTATGTGAAACTCATCAGCCAGCTCTTCGGCGATCATGAGATGGTGGCTAACGCTACCGGCTGCTCGAGCATCTACTCCGGCTCAGTGCCCTCAACCCCCTACACCACCAACTTCCGCGGTCATGGTCCGGCATGGGCTAACTCCCTGTTCGAGGACTTCGCTGAATTCGGTCTGGGCATGACCATCGCCAACGAGAAGATGCAGCTGCGTCTGGAGGCTCTTATGAAAGAGGCTCTGACCTGCGACTGCTGCAGCGCCGAAATCAAGGCTCAGGCCCAGAAGTGGCTTGACAACCGCGACAGCGCCGTTGCCACCCGTGAGGTGTTCGAAACCATCGTTCCCCTCTGCGAGGCCTGCAGTTGCGACGTATGCACCGGCATCGTTGCCCTGAAGAATTTCATCGTGAAACGCAGCCAGTGGATCATCGCCGGCGACGGCGCCGCCTACGACATAGGTTTCGGCGGCCTGGACCACGTGCTCGCTTCCGGCAAGAATATCAATGTCCTGGTGCTCGACACCGAGGTTTACTCCAACACCGGCGGTCAGGCTTCGAAAGCCACACCTATTGGTGCCATCGCCAAGTTTGCCGCTGCCGGCAAGCGCGTGCGTAAGAAGGACCTCGGCCTGATTGCCACCACCTACGGTTACGTTTACGCAGCTCAGGTGGCAATGGGTGCCGACAACGCTCAGACCCTCAAGGCCATCCGCGAGGCTGAGGCTTACGACGGCCCGTCGATTATCATCGCATACTCACCCTGTATCAACCATGGCCTGAAATCCGGTATGGGTCACTCGCAGCAGGAAGAGGCCAATGCCGTTGCATGCGGCTACTGGCACCTGTGGCGCTACAACCCCGCTCTCGAGGCCGAAGGCAAGAACCCCTTCACTCTCGACAGCAAGGAGCCCAACTGGGATGAGTTCGAGAACTTCCTCAAAGGCGAGGTGCGCTACGCTTCCGTAATGAAGCAGTATCCTGCCGAGGCAGCCGAACTGTTCGCAGCAGCCAAGAGCAACGCACGCTGGCGCTACAACAACTACGTACGCCTCTCCAAGGAGCCCTGGGGTTACGGCGACGGCACTCCCGAAGTGAAATAAATCCCCCGTCAAGGAGGTGAGGCGGTCATAATCCCGCCTCCCTTTTCCGACCAATAATAGCAACGCAGCTGCGTCACCCGCAAGAGTGACGCAGCTGTTGTTTTTGGGCGGAGGGAGTTCTGCAACACCCTCCCTACCATCGCCGGTTAAAGAAACAGGCGCCGAATCGGGCTGATCCGGCGCCTGTGTGGCTTTGTTTGATGTTGGTCCGGTAAAATGCCTTACGCGGTCAATCCGGACGTGTCAGGGCTTATTTTACGAGCACTTTGCGGCCACCTACGATGTAGAGACCGGCGGGGAGTGTGTTCACATCCTGTCCGGGAGCGAGAACTGTTACCTGACGTCCGCTGAAGTCATAGACTGTGCGTGCGCTCTGTGCTTCGGCATCGGCGGTGATGGTTGTCAGGGCAGACTGGCCGTCGGAAACGATAGTGTAGGAGTTCCAGCTTGTGTTGGCCACGAATGAATCGTAGGCAGCGGCGGGAACGGTGATTGTGAGGGCCTTGCCGAGGGTGGGCAGCGAGTTCATCTTGAACGCGGGTGCCTCGGTGCCTTCGAAGCTGGTCCAGTCGATTTCCTTCAGGGCTTCGCAGCGGTCGAAAGTATCGGTTCCGAACTGGAAGTTGCCGGGGAGAACAACTTTTTCGAGGGCCTCGCAGCTATAGAATGCTTCATTGGTGTTGTTCAGACCGGTGCAGCCCTTGAGGTCGATGGCAGTAAGTGCCGAGCAACCATTGAATGCACCTTCGAATGAGCGGAAGTTCGCGGCTTGATCGGCAGCGGGCATGATAACCTCGGTGAGTGCTGTACATTTTCTGAAGATGCCTCGTACCACAGTGCCAAAGATCGGGCCGGGGAAGTCGGCGCTCAGATTTGTGGCAACGGCTATTTCAGCATTGCTCATGTCGATTGATTCGAGGACACTGTTGGATGCTGTTGCGGATGCATTGTTGCCCAAAGCAGTGGTGAGAGCCTTGAATTTTGGGGTGTCCCAGAGACCCATGAGGGTGATTTTGCGTGCGTCGGAAAGGTCGGCGGGGATGTCGTTGGCATTGATGGTGTACACACCCTCTTCCTGCGACGATACTGCCTGGAGGTTGACGTTGGCCCATGTGGCGTCGGCCTTGAACGATTCGAATACAGCTTCGGGCACCATTACGGTGATCAGAGCCTGCTCTTCAGCTGTGAGGTGCTCGAATACGTTGGCGTCTGAACCTATTGCAGGTGCGGTTTCGCCGGCATAGAGACTCCAGTCGACAAGACGGAGCGAGGTGCATGAATTGAAGAGGAATTTGTCTACTGTGAAATTGGCGGGGAGCACTACAGACTGCAGTTTGGAGCACATGCCGAAGGCGTCCTCACTCTTGGTTACGTTGGTCCATGCCGACAGGTTGACAGAGGTGATGGAGGTGTTGTAGAATGCATCCGTGATGTCGGTCACGCCTGTAAGGCCGGAGACATCGCAGATTTCAAGCGCCGCGCAGTTCATGAAGGCTTCGCGGAGGTTGGTGAGGTTGGCAGCCGTTGCGTTGGCCGGAAATTTCACGATTTTAAGGGCTTTGCACATCTTGAAGACACCGGCGTTCTGCATGCCTGCGGGTACGTAGAACGATGTGTTCTCGGCGAATGTGGCTTCGGACATGTCCACGGATTCGAGCTTGTTGTTGCCAACCGGGGGGAATCCAAGGTTTGCGCCGATTGTGGTGCAGAGCTTCTGGAAGGCAGAGGTGTTCCATTCGCCTGTAAGTTTGATTGTGACAGCATCGGCAAGCGACGAGGGGATATTCTCTGCGTCGAAAGTGTATTCACCGGGCTTGGGAGGTGCGGGCACACCGAGCTGTATAGGCGAAGGTTCGAATGTCAGTCTGGTTTCGTCAACATAGTTGCCGAGCTGACCCCAGCGGTTGGCACCCCAACCATAGAGTACACCTTCATTGTCAATCAATGTAGTGAAAAGCTGACCGCAGGAGATGGATGCTGCTACGACTCCGTCGGGAAGTGTGATTTCGGTCGGTTTGTACTGGTATTGGCCTACACCTACCTCCAGAGCCGATCCTTTGCCGTTGCCAAGAGCGCCGTTGCTGTTGTCGCCCCAGGTGTAGATTTTGCCTTCCACAAGGGCTACTCGGGCTTTCTGGCAACCGCTGACTTGTGATACTTTTCCGGTGATTGCAGTGATCTGGGTGGGGACTTTGATGTTGGGAAGCGTTCCGTCGTTTTCATTCTCGACTTCGCTCATGTCGGAATCGAGACCAAGAAGGTTCGTCTGGTTGTCGCCCCACGCCCAGAGTGACCCGTCGGCTTTGATACCATAGGATGCATAGTCTACTGCAATTGCTTTTTCCCATGTGTCGGTACCAATGCGGGTGGGAACCCTGACGATTGTCTCTTCGTTGAGCAGCTGGCCATAGGCTGCGAAGCCCCAGCCCCACAGTGAACCGTCGTTCTTGAGTGCAAGCACATGGCTGGCTCCTACGCTGACTTCTTTCCAGTCATTGTCGGTGCCCACCTGAATGGGTACTGCCGAGTTGTTCGTGTTGCCTTGTCCGAGGCCGAAATCCTCGCCTGAGCCCCATGCCCAGAGTGTTCCGTCTGTTTTAATGGCAAGGACAGTATAGCACCAAGTGACTGAAGTGGCTACACTTGCCCAGTCCTTATCGGTTCCAACCTGAATGAGTGTGGTGTGCTTGGTTATGCCGTCACCTACGCCCGACATCCCCTTTTCGTTTGAGCCCACAGTCCATAGCGAGCCATCTTCCTTGAGGAAGAAGCCGCAGCCGCGTGCGCCGTAAACTGCCTTCCAGTCGGAGTCTGTGCCCATCTGCAGGGGCACCGCCGACAGTTTGGCATCGGTAGATCCTTGTCCGAGTTCTCCCTGCTCATTCGAGCCCCATCCCCAAAGGGTTCCGTCGGCCTTGATGGCATAGGTGGTGTTGTCGCTTGCCGATACGGCTTTCCATACCGGCGCTTCTGTCTCTGCTGCGTATGCTGAAGTGGCCAGAGCCAAGGCTGCCGCAACAGGCATGAATTTAAAAATTGCTTTCATAGACATATTGGTTTGAAAGTTGTTGTGTGATTGGTTGTAATGATGAATGGGGCGTTATTTTGTAACGAATTTTACGGTCTGTCCGGCTGCGTTACGTGCCACGTAGATACCGGGGGTGAGGGCAGATGCCTGGATTTCGGCAGAGCCGCCGGTGATTTCGCCGGCAACGCATGCCATGCCGCTCATGTTGTAGACTTCAAAATGTCCGTCGGCGCCGGTGAGGGTGATGACACCGCCATCCACAGTGCAGCCCATTTTTGCCTCGTAGTCGGCCGACACCTGAGTAAGGGCGCTGGAGGGTGTCTCGCCGCCGCGAACAACGGGGCAGATCATGAAACTGCCGTAATTGCCGCCGTAATAGCTAACCGGGCGGAGGAAATCGTTCTCGCCGTTCAGGCGAACGAATGAGTTGTGGGCCAGCAGGTTGTTTGCATCTTCAGGCTCCATTGTCTTGTTGGGCATCACGTCCATGAGCATGCAGAAATCCTCGGTAGTGGGGTCATTGCTCCAGCCGTCCACGCTGATGAACAGGAACTGCTTTCCATAAAGGTCGATGGGGGAGGAGCACTTGAGCTGGATTACGGCACCGCCATGTACGGGTACCCATGCTCCGTCCTCTGATGTCTTGATATCCTCAAAGTTGGTGTACCATCCGTCGATAGGCATGTAGGTAAGCACCATCTCGTTGTCGCCGATGGAGGGCATCCAGATTTGGACTCTTATCTTTGCACCTTCTTTATATTTTGTCGGTTTTTTAGGCAGATAAATGTTCACGCCATCGAGAAATCCATCTTCAAGCGATGTCATGTAAAGGTTGCCTACACTGGCTATGTTAAGGTTGTTTGTGCCTCCGAGCGAGCCGTTCACCGCCCCGTTCTGATTGTCATAATATTGTGTGCCGAGACCATATGTCACAGTCCATACGCGGCAGTCGGCGAGACACAGCTCTGCACGGCCTCCCACTTTGAGTTTGTGGTCGTATGTGGCTGTCTTTGCCCCGGATGCGAAGTTGGCTGTGAGCGTGGGGAATTCGTATGTTCCGGTCTGGGTGTATTTAATTATAGCGTCTTTGGCTGTCGCATCTTCGAGTGTGCCGCCCGGTGTGGTCCAGTTCCAGCTCTGTGCCTCGCCGGTGGAGGTATTGGTGTATTTCACTTTGCTGTCGACGGGGGCCCACAGGAACGCACCGTCGTTCATCGGGTTTCTCGACAGGTAGCTGCATGCGGGTTGCACGTCGGGGTTTTTGATTGTGCCGAGATAGCGCAGGCCGATGGGGTGGTCGAACGATGCTTCCTGCGCTGATGCAAATGATGTGGCCATAGCCGCCATTGCAAGGGAGAGTAAAAGTTTCTTCATATCTGATTGCTAAAGGTTGGTGATTGTTGTTTTCACAAAATTGCATCCAAAGGGAGGAGAAAAGCAAAAATATGCGGTCTACTGACGGTCTACACGGTGGCTATTTGGAGGGAAAGAAGGTTTTTTACTATCTTTGATGCATGAAATATCTGACTTTGCTTTCGTTTGTTTTCATGCTCGTGTCGTCATGTCACAGGACCGACAAACGTCTTGAACCGTTCCGCTGGCCGTCCGTCTCGGCCGATGTGGATTCGCTTACATTACGGCTTGAATACGGATTTTATGATTATCTGCCCACCGACAGCCTGCTTGCGATGGTGACGAAGTTTGAACGTCTGGCTGCCGTGGCAGCCCCGGCCGACGTGCGCACTCTCCGTAAGGATTATTGGCGCGGGCGTATGTTTCAGCGGCAGGACATGGCCGACTCGGCCGTGAAGGTGGTGGGGTGTGCTCTCTCGGTGGCAGATTCCGCAAAGTTCCCGTATGAATTTTTCAGGCTGCGGGCGCTTTACAGGCAGATAGGTCATACGCGTGGCGCGCAGTCGTACAGAGATGTCGACGAGGAAGCTCGCTTTTACGAGCGGCTCGGCGACGCGCCGATGCTGGCGGCGTCGTATATAAACATCGGTACGAGTCTGTATCTCATAGGCGAACTGGACAAGGGGCTGGAATACATAAAGAAAGCGGACGACATAAATGCCCGTCTCGGATTTGACAAGATGGTGGCGCGCAATGCCATCAATGTGGCCAACATACGTTACCGGCAGGGGCGGCATGATGAGGCAGACAGTCTGTTGCTGGCATTGCTGCACTCTCCGGATATTGCCGGCGACAGTGTGGTGTTCAATCTCGTGATGCGTAACCTGTATGCACACACCAACGATGTGAAATGGCTGAAAAGCGCTTATCTGTGTGTGCGTGGCAAGGAGAACCGAAGAGGTCTGCAAGGGTTGTACCAGGCGTTTCTCAGCAATCATTATGACAAGGAGGGGCAGATTGATTCGGCTGTGGCATACAGCAGGATGGCCATGAGCAATCTGGATTACATAAGCGATTACGGTTATAAGGGGATGGTGCTTCAGTCGTACGTCGCCACCATGGAGAAAGAAGGGAAGACAGACAGCGCGCTCATATATGAAAAACGTTATGTGGAGTATGCGGACTCCGATATGGCGCGCATGCAGCAGACCGAGGTACTGCGCATGGCCAACATCCGCGAGATGTCGCTGGCCAGTATCCGTGAAAATGAGCGTGTGCAGCGCATGCGCTTCAGTTTCATCGGAATGCTGTTTCTGGTTCTGCTGGTGGCCGGTGCGGTCTACTTTATGTTGTACCGCCGTCAGAAGCAACATCAGATAGCGAGCCGTGACAGCCGTCTGGAGATGGAGAAGAACCGGCGCCACCTGCTTGCCGTGATGCTGGCGATGGAGGAGAAGAACAATCTGTTCAATTCGCTGAAGTCGGAGATAGAGGTGATGCGGAGGGAGGAGACCATAGGCGCTCCCGAGGCATCGCGCCTCGAGAACGCCATCAAGCTCCATCTGGCCGGCGGCGAGGAGTGGGACACCTTCCAGGAACTGTTCGTAAAGGCCAATCCGGATTTCGTGTCAAGGTTGCATGAGGTGTATCCCGATTTATCGGATTCCTATGTGAAACTGGCCACCTACATCTACATGGGTCTTGACAACAACAAGATTGCCCGGTTGCTTGTGATCCGGCCGGAGTCGGTGAAGCAGGCGCGCTGGCGCTTGCGCAAGATGATGGGGCTTGACAAGGATGTGTCGCTTGACGACGCCATCAGGGCATTGCGCAACTGAGGCATGCATGATGTGTGCGGCACAGGGGTGTTAAACATGTGAAATGCGCTTGTTCATTTCGGGTGGATGCCCTAACTTTGTATAGATGGAATCGATGAAACAGAAGCAAAAGTATATGAATGCCATGGTCAGGGTGGCAATGATGATGATGTTTTTTCTTGCCCTGCAGGCGCATGGCGCAACCAACAGCGCCACATTCAGGTGGTTCGAATATGTTCCCGCCACGTCGCGCGGCGTTGCCAAGAGCAATGTTTGCATGGTCGATTCTTTTGCGGCGGCCGAGATTGGCCCGCAGTGGACACATATCAATGATCCCGAGCCGGATAACTATGTGGTCACCCCCGACGGGCTTGCGCTGACGCCTACCTATGTGAACCTCACATCGCTGCGCTATTCGCCCACCGCAGTGTTTCTCGATTCGATTGCGCAGCCTTTTCTGGCGGCAACGTCGCTGCGATATACGCCGGTGACGGAGCACGATTTCGCCGGGATTGCCCTGTACACCGATGCCTCGGCTACCATAATCTTCGGCAAGAGCATTGTCAACGGCCATCCGGCGGTGGTGGTGCGCCGCCGTGCCGGAGGCCGCACGGAGACGGCATTTCAGCCCTTGCAGCAGTTCGAGTGGGGCAGACCCGTGTGGCTGCGTGTAAAGGCCTACAGCGACGAGGTGTCGTTTTTCTACTCCACCAACAACGGGTCGACGTGGACTCCGGTGGCCAACAACATTCCGCTTCCGCCCGACACGATTCTGGGGCTGTACACCACCACAAACACACGATGAAAAAGCGTGCGAAACTACTGCCTCCAGCTGCCTCGCTCCGACCTCAACCAGTAACGTTGTTGCGAGACAGGGATTCAGAGTTTTGACAGCTGCACAAGCACGGAATCGTCAACATAGCTGTCAATAACCACGATTCTGTGCTGAGCCTTCCGGATTAGTCTGGCAATAAATGCGTATGCATCAAAAATCTGCCCGTTGAAGAATATGCCCTGTTCGGGTTCCTGTGGGCTATTAAGCAGATCAAGAATCGCATCGACCTTTTCGTCAGTTTTCAGCTGTTTCATCTCAATGCGTTCCATCCGAAAGAAATCCGCCAGGCTCTAACACAGGGCTTGGCGGATTGTAATTGATGAAATAGTTGGATCAGCCGGTTCAACGATATGATTGGCTGGGTTTTGAAGCTATAAGAAACCTCGTTGCCGGCTTATGTTAATCTATTGTTTTATTATTGTCTGACATTATGACTGCATAAGCCGGAGA
>DBFWRP010000146.1:0-14015 GCA_048222005.1 Muribaculaceae bacterium
GAATTAACTAACGCGAAATTACCTAAAATCGGATATCTAAAATCGGGGTGACACACAATTTTTTGTTTCTTTATGAGTTAAATGAATATACGGATACAATATTTTAAAAATAGTTAACGTTATAATGTCGACCCTTTCAGCCGTCAGCATGTGCCACCGGTCAGTGATTTTATTATCGGAATCGATGCAGAAAGCTATAAAACGCGTATTTGACGTACTATTCTCGCTAATCGTCATCGTGGCACTTGCCCCGGTGTGGATTGCTGTGTCGCTTTGGATAGCATGCACATCGAAGGGTGGAGTGTTTTTCCGTCAGAAGCGTACCGGGCTTGACGGGAGCGACTTCAATCTGCTGAAATTCCGCACGATGTATGTCAACGACCAGGCCGACAGCGTGCAGGCCGACAGCACCGACCCGCGAATCACGCGTCCGGGCCATTTTTTGCGCCGCACGTCGATCGACGAGCTGCCGCAGCTTTTCAATATCCTCAAGGGCGACATGAGTCTCATCGGCCCGCGCCCCCACATGGTGGCCCACACCATCTATTATTCCGCTCGCGTGCCGCGGTATATGGATCGTCACCGCATGCGTCCGGGTCTCACCGGTCTCGCTCAGGTGCGCGGCTATCGCGGTGCCACCCCTGAGGTGGCCGACATGGCGCGCCGCGTGCAGGCCGACATCGAGTATGTGGAGCATTTCTCCCTGCTGCTCGACCTGAAGATTTTCACCCTCACCGTGTGGAAAATGCTCACCTTCAAACTCTGATTTCCCCTCCCTCATTCAATGCAATGCATCCGGACAGATCAAGGCGTTGCCTGATGCTGTTCGTGTATGTATGCGCCGGACGCACGAGCCGTGCGTCCGGATGCAAAAGGTGTCGTAATGTATTGAATTGTAGGGACATGCCTTTGGTATGTGAGGCAATCGGGCGTTACAATGAGTAGCAAAACCGGTCTCACATGCCAAAGGCATGTCCCTACAGATTAGGATGTTATATCGTGTATCCGCAAATGCGGTGTCGGGCTTTTACAGGTCCTCGTCGAGCGAGAAGTCGTCGTCGGAATCGTCGAAGTCGAGCTGCGGATCCTCGGCGTCGGGAGCTTCGGCTTCGTCGGCATCGGTGTCGGCATCCTGGGCTGCGCCTTTTGCAGCAGCTTTTTTAGGTTTGGCTGCTTTGGTGGGGGCTGATGATGCCTGCAGGGCCTCCATTATCTTGGCTTCAAGCTCCTCGGCAAGTTCGGGGTTGTCGAGCACCACCTGCTTGGCGGCGTCGCGTCCCTGCGCCAGTTTCGAACCGTTGTAGCTGAACCATGAGCCGCTTTTCTGTATGATGTCGTATTCCACGCCCAGGTCGATGATTTCGCCTGCCTTCGAGATGCCCTCGCCGAACATGATGTCGAATTCGCAGCGTTTGAAGGGGGGAGCCACCTTGTTTTTCACCACTTTCACCTTGGCACGTTTGCCGAACACCGTGTCGCCGTCCTTGATGGATGTGCCGGGACGGATGTCGATGCGCACGGAGGCGTAGAATTTCAGCGCGTTGCCGCCGGTGGTTGTCTCGGCGGGGCCGAACATTGTCGCGCCGATCTTTTCACGCAGCTGGTTGATGAACACGCACACGGTGTTGGTGCGCGAGATGGTGCCGGTGAGTTTACGCATGGCCTGCGACATGAGGCGTGCCTGCAGACCCACGTTGCGGTCGCCCATGTCGCCCTCGATTTCGCTCTTGGGGGTGAGGGCGGCCACCGAGTCGACCACGAGGATGTCGATGGCGGCCGAGCGGATCAGCTGCTCGGCAATCTCCAGGGCCTGTTCGCCGTTGTCGGGCTGGGCTATGAGCAGGTTGGTAACGTCAACGCCGAGTTTTTCGGCATAGAAGCGGTCGAAGGCATGCTCGGCGTCGATCATTGCCGCGATGCCCCCTTTGCGCTGCGCCTCGGCTATGGCGTGGAGGGCCAGGGTTGTCTTACCCGACGATTCCGGGCCGTAGATTTCCACGATGCGTCCTTTCGGGTAGCCGCCTACGCCCAGGGCGTAGTTCAGGCCGATCGAGCCGGAGGGAATCACATCCACCTTCTCCACGGCCTCGTCGCCGAGTTTCATGATGGCGCCGCGGCCATAGTTCTTTTCTATGTTGCTCAGGGCCTGGGTCAGGGCGTTTGCCTTGGCCTGCTTGGGGTCAAGCTTGTCGGAGGCTTTCTTTATGGGTGCTTTTTTGGGTGCTGCCATGTCAGTATAATGTTTTTTGATTTTTCTTTTCTGTATGATGCAAATTTACGCCCTCGGTCGGGCAACATTGCGGCACGGGCGAGTTAATGTTTCGTAACAATTTCTAAATGCCCACTGGGCATCGGCCGTTCCACAAATATACGTTTTTTTCGCCAATAAACTCCACATTACCTCTCCGCCGCGGCAAATTTTTCTCTTCACAAGCCTCGCATTCCCCGTGATTACCACCACATTGTAGGGACATGCCTTTGGCATGTGAGGCCGGATGGTCCCAAACGAATTATGTCGGTCTGTGGTTATTGTGAAATACGGGGTTGATTCACATGCCAAAGGCATGTCCCTACAATTCAATTGGTTGCATGTTGTAATTGGACGGTAGGGGCATAAAAAACGAGAAATTGCCGTCACGGTAACTTCTCGCTAAATAATAAACCAATCATTATCACATTTCTTGCAATGGAAAAAGTAATTTTGCTATGTACTATTAAAACACCGGGCGAATAAAATGGTTCGCCCGGTGCAAAAATTTTTATTTTTTTTCGTCGCACCACAGAAACGCCCGTTTCGGTGCGTCAGCAGCGGGAGTGCGTGGGTCTGCTTTTGTGCGTCAGTTGTGGCCGCGACATGTCGCGGTTCAGCGGCCGGGGGTGCAAATCACCCGGGGAGATGGAAGGCGGCGCGGACGCGGTCCACGTAGTCGAGTTTCTCCCAGGTGAAGAGTTCCACTTCGAGGGTTCGGTCGCCCTGGAATCGGGAGTGGAACGTCTTGGTCACCTTGCGCGGTGTGCGGCCTATGTGGCCGTAGGTGGCTGTCTCCAGATAGATGGGGTTGCGCAGTTTCAGGCGACGCTCGATGGCTGCGGGGCGCATGTCGAATATCTCCGACACGATTTTTGAAATCTCGCCGTCGGAGAGGTTCACCTTGGCGGTGCCGCGTGTGTTGACATACAGGCTCACCGGATGTGCCACGCCGATGGCGTAGGCCACCTGCACCAGGGCCTGGTCGGCCACTCCGGCCGCCACGAGGTTCTTGGCGATGTGGCGTGCGGCGTAGGCTGCCGAACGGTCCACCTTCGAGGGGTCCTTGCCGGAGAAGGCGCCGCCGCCGTGGGCGCCGCGTCCGCCGTAGGTGTCGACGATGATTTTGCGGCCTGTCAGACCGGTGTCGCCGTGGGGGCCGCCGATCACGAATTTTCCCGTGGGGTTCACGTGCAGCTTGATGTCAGGGCCGAAGAGGGAGCGGATTTCTTCGGGAACCACCTCGAGCAGACGTGGCAGAAGCACCTGCTCCACGTCGCGGCGGATGGTGGCGAGCATCTGCTCGTCGGCCTCGGCCTGGGTGCGTCCCTCGCCGGGGAGGATGAACTCGTCGTGCTGGGTGGATACCACGATGGTGTCCACGCGCACCGGGCGGTGCTGCTCGTCATATTCCACCGTCACCTGACTTTTCGAGTCGGGGCGCAGGTAGGATCTGCGTGTTCCGTCGGGGGCGGTGTAGGTCATGGCCGATTCGTCGCGGCGTATCTTCGACAGTTCTTTCAGGATGGCATGGCTGAGGGCCACCGTCAGGGGGATGTAGAGCGGGGTCTCGTTGCAGGCGTAGCCGAACATCATGCCCTGGTCGCCGGCGCCCTGCGCTTCGGCGTCCTCGCGTTCCACGCCGCGGTTGATGTCGGGGCTCTGCTCGTGCACGGCGGTGATCACGCCGCACGATTCGGCATCGAATTTCAGCGCCGAATGGTTGTAGCCTATCGATTTGATCACGCGGCGGGCGGTGTCGGCAAGGTCTACCTGTGCGTTCGATTTCACTTCGCCGGCTATCACCACCTGACCGGTGGTCACCATCGTTTCACACGCCACTTTCGACGTCGGGTCGTAGGCGAGCATTTCGTCGACGATGGCGTCGGAAATCTGGTCGGCAACCTTGTCGGGATGCCCCTCCGAAACGGATTCGGACGTAAAAAGATAATTCATAGGAATTTTTAGCATTTTTTTAAGTGGTTGCAAGCAATCAAATTTTTCCACGTATATATGTTGCGCCCCGGTGGCGGTGCATATACGCACGTTTTGCGGAGTCCGGGGTAATGGTGTCGCGCATCGGGGCGCACCTTATGTGAGGAGCCTTTAAGGGGATTGCTGTCTGAGCCGAAAAGGCGCCGCAAAGTTACAAAATTTCCCCCAACCCAGCAAATGATGCACGATGGATGATGGAAGATGCACGATGCACAATGCACAATGCACAATGCATGATGCACAATGCACGATGCACGATGCACGATGCATGATGGATGATGCACGATGCACAATGCACGATTCACGATGCATAATGCACGATGGATGATGGATGATGGAAGATGCACAATGCACGATGCACGTAGGCTTTCGCCGAAGGCGATGGGCCGTGGTGAACCCCACGAAAGCGCAGCGCATCGTGGGGCAGGTGCCACGCGGAGCCGGAGCACCTCGAAGAGGTCGCGGCCGTGAAAATCACATAATCTGCCAAAACTATGTTAACTTGGGCATAAGTTATGTATATTTGCAAAAAGACGCCTGCCATGAGCCATACCAATTGTCTGTATCACATTGTTTTCAACACGTATAAGCGCATTAATACAATTCCGGTCGAACATCAGGAAGAACTTTATCGTTTCATTTGGTCGCTCCTGCTTCAACGCAATTGCCGATTACTACGCATAAACGGCATGCCAAATCATGTTCATCTGTTTGTTGATCTCGCACCTTACCATAGCTTATCTGATATAGTTGGAGAACTGAAGCGAGAATCGAGCAAATGGATGAAAAGATGTGGAAACTATCCACGTTTTGAAGGGTGGGGGAAAGAATATTTTGCAACTTCCAAGTCCGTTGCGGAAAAGAATGTGGTTATTGAATACATTAAAAATCAACAGGAACATCATGCAAAACGCTCTTTTGAGGAAGAGTTGCAGGAGATGTTCCGTTCAAATGGGTGGGAATGGAATGATTATGTACTTACTTAATTGATTGTCACGGCCGCGACCTCTTCGAGGTGCGCTCACCCATGCTCGGTGCCACCCCATGATGCGCTTCGCTTTCATGGGGTTAACCACAGCCCGTCGCCTTCGGCGAAAGCCTGATGATGAGACTTCCCGAGAGACCAGTGCTTCATGCCCATCTCCTTCGGCGAAAGCCTGATGATGAGACTTCCCGAGAGGCCAGTGCTTCATGCCCGTCGCCTTCGGCGAAAGCCTGATGCCATCTGGGTGGAATTGTAGGGTCGCGACCTGTCGCGACTGCAGGCGAGGTTAGTGCGGAATAAAAGCGCCTGATATCCAGTTTGTTCCGCTGGGTTGCAGTCTCGACAGGTCGCGACCCTACAATATGGCGATTATCGCATGATTGCTTGGTTAGGGAATGGGGGGGAACGAGGCAGGGGCGCACGTGGTGTGCGCCCCTGCGGTGTAGGGTTGTATTGGTGCCGGTGGGGCGGGAGGCCCCGGCGGCATTTAGGGGGATTACTTGCGGATGAGCTGTTTGCTTACCTTGTTGCCCTGACGAACGATGTAGAGGCCGGTGGTGGGCTCTGCAACGCGTACACCCTGCATGTTGAAGTATTCAACGGGGGCGTTTTCGTCGAGTTCGGTGTCAAGTGCGATGCTGTCAACGCCCGACTGTGCGTTGTCATCCCAAGCAAGAAGTTTCTGGTCGCACCAGGGCTGCCAGTAACCGTCGCTGGTGTTTTTAGCTTTACCCATACCTACCCAGAGGGTTGCACCTTCGGCAGGTACTTCGAAATCAACATACTGGAAGTATTTGTCACCTTCGTTAACGAAAGCTGCACCTGATTCGCGCTCGAAGCCTGAATCGTGGAACCAGTAGTTGGTGTTC
This sequence comes from Muribaculaceae bacterium, assembly GCA_048222005.1. Lineage (GTDB taxonomy): Bacteria > Bacteroidota > Bacteroidia > Bacteroidales > Muribaculaceae > UBA7173. Next base: position 6,098 of record DBFWRP010000146.1, read on the forward strand.
TTAACTTCGTAGTTGCCATCGTTCTGGGCTTTCAGTACGCCGGCGGGGCAGTTTTTGGGCATTGCATCGTAGTCGCCGTTGCAGATTTCCCAGGCGTCTTTGATTCGAACCAGCTTGTCACCTCTTTCAGAGTCTAACGCCGGAGCCAGGTCAAGATCCAGATCTTTAGGAGCTATAAACAGGTTGGCGGGGCAATTTTCTGCGTAAGAGATGAAGAGGAATGCGTGGTAGTAGAAATTACCTGCATCGAGCACTTCATCGGTGTAGTTGTATGTATCGTAGTCGTTTGCCTTGAACCAGTCAGAACCTCTACGGTCACCCGCGGCGAGCGTTTTTTCTGTACCCGCTTTGTGATCATAGTATTTGCCGTCCTTACCCTCAACAGCACCGTAACGGTGGAAGGTCTTCATACCCCAGCGGTATTTGCCTTCGGGGAGAGTTACTTTTTGGCCATAAAGGTAGGGCGAGCCACCGCATTTGCGGAAGTTACCGCCCTGTGTGCCGTCTTTCTGGACGTCGGGGCATTTGTTCAGAGGGGAAGCCCAAGCACCGCGGGCCACCATTTGGTCATTCTTGTTAATGTCGCAGCGGTCGGTGAAGTCGCGGTTGATGATTTTTTCCGAATAGTCGGTGTTGTCTGCGCCAACGAGTTTGAAATCGCTGAAGCAGGCCCATTCGTCAGAGTAGCAACCTGTGTTGCGGATGCCGATACGGAGGGTACCGCCATTGTGGGTAAACGTTACGGTGTTGTTGAATTTGTTTGCGTCGAATGCTGCGCGGGCCTCGCCCATACCGTTCGGGAAGTTTTTCTCAACATCCCAAGCGGCACCTTCTGCAGGCCACTCTGTGCTGTGCTCGTAAACGCATTTCACTTTCTCCGTAGCATCGCCTGCATAGATGTAGCAGGTGTTGAGATCGGCGTTGCCTTTCTGATTTACCATGGCGTAATCGTTTGTACCGCAGCGGTAGAATGCGTTTGCAGAGAGTGTGTATTCGCCTGCGGGAAGGTCGTCAATGTACTGGTAGCAGTCGAAAGCACCACCGAACACTTCGCCGACACCTTCTGCGGTGTTACCGATGTAGCCCTGCCAACCACCCATGTAGTAGTTGAGGTCTTTCATGTAATGACGGCTTACGTCAACGTATCCACCTGCGTAAGCGGAAGCGGCAACAGCTGCAGCACCGAGCATGAGCGCACCGCGTTTGAAGTAATTTTTAAACATGAGAATTTGTTTAAGGTTAGTAATAGATAGTTAGTTATGTTTGTTTGGAAAGGCCGGGGGAACATCGTAGGGATGCATCCCCCTGCCTTTGTCGTTTAAGGTCTAAGCCGAAATCAGATGCCCTGATAGCCGGGGTTCTGACTCCAGTTGGTATTGGCCTCGAGGGTGAGGCGGTGGAGTGGCATGAGGCGGTGGCGCTTGTCGCGTGCGGGTGTGCCGTCGGGAGCGAGGCGTTCGTGCCATACGCCGTCTACGTACCATCCGTTCTTTGCGCCCCAGTCGTTCTCGAACATGCCGTTACGGATAAGGTCGTTGCGGCGCCAGGGTTCTTCGATAAGTTCGCGCAGACGTTCGTCCATCAGGTCCTGAATAGTGGGGGTGCCGGTTACATCGGGGGCGCCGGAGCAGCGGCGTACTATGTTCATCAGGCTTGCGGGGGTGTCGCCGTCGACGGGTGTGGCACCGCGGAGGAGGCATTCAGCCTTCATCAGTACGATGTCGGCGAGGCGGAAAATGGGATAGTCGTTCTCCTGCTGACGGTCATAGAGGTCGAAGTCGGCCTGCTTTGCGGGATATTTGAAGCAACGTGCGCCCTTGCGGCTGTTGAGCAACGCAGTGCCGTTGCGGATGTTACGCGGTGTGCAGCCCGGCGAGGATTCGCCACCAATCGAGAGGACTGAGGGATCGTCCCATTCAAATTCGGGAACGAACTCGAGCTGGAACATTTCAGTAGTACATGCATCGTCGGTGTAAAGCATCACAGGAACATCTGTGACATTGTAGTTGTTGTCGAACTGGAATACCTTACCATTGAGAATCATGTCGTTGCGCTCATCGCCGGGGAGGTTGAACTTGGCTACAGCCTCGGGAGTAAGAATACGTGTGCCGGCTGTAGACTGGGATACATCCCACCCGAATATCTGTGGCTTGATTTGGCCTTTGAGTTTGTAGTAGTACCAGCGCATCCAGGTCTTGGTTCCGGTCTTGAAATCGGCGTGGTCCACCTGATATGCATAGATGAAGTCCTTGATGTGCTGACCGTTGTCGGGGAAGAATTTCTTGCGGTAGCCTGTGCCTACCTCAAAAAGACCACAATTCATCAGTTCGTTGCAGAGTTCAACACAGCGGTTGAGTTTGGGGTTGGGGGTGTCGGCAGTCACCTCTGTGATGGGGTTGGTATAGACGCCCCAGTTGAGATAAACCTTGGCAAGGAGAGCGCATGCCATCCAGTAGTTAGGCTTGCCGTAGGTGGTGATGTCGTTGGCCTGGCTGAGGGCTGGGGTGCCGTCCTCTTTGGTCTGGGCGAGGATGGCCTCGAGTTCATCGGCAATGAACTGAGCCACTTCGGCACGCGGACGGCGCACAATAACTTCGTCGGCGCTTGTGGGGTGATCGTAGATAGGCATGTCGCCGAACAGGTCCATACCCCAGAAGTGATAGTAGGCGCGGATTGCGCGGACGGGTGCCACAATCGGGTCATCAAATGTGGGGCCACCGTAGCTGGCGATACGCTTGCTGGCTTCGTTGCAGCCAGACATGATGTCATCGAGCATCTTGCAGTTCCAGTTGTCGAGTGTGAGGCAGTGGATGGAACCGTTGATAGCACGGCCGTCGTCGTAATAGTTAGCCTGAGTGTAGCAAACTGCCATGAGGTCGTCGCCTTGATACATCACACCTTCGTCGAAGTCGCGGCCGAACCAGCCGTGAAGGTTGCGGTAGACAGCGTTGAATTCGCCTTCAACAACAATAGGATTGTCGGGGAGGTCGGTGTATTTGTTCTCGAGATCCACATCGAGGTCGGTACATGCGGTGCCGGCGAGCAGACCCGAAAGGAGAAGTCCTTTTATATATAGTTTCATAACTTTCTGTCGTGTTAAACTGAGAGTTTGGTATTATGATTAGAAGTTCACGTTGACACCGACGAGAATCTGACGTGCGCGTGGGAAGTGGTCTCTGCGCGAGTCAAGACCCGGTTCCAGACCGCCAAGGTTGATTTCGGGGTCGCGGCCTTTATATTTGGTGATGGTGAAGATATTGTTGCCCGACACATAGAGGCGCACATCCTTGAGCCAGCCGTTGAAGCAGTTGCGGAAGGTGTAGCCGAGTGTGAGGGTTGACAGCTTGAAGTAGGAACCGTTCTCCAGATAGCGGTCGGAGGGGTACTGTGCCAGACCGTCGGAGGGGAGCTGCTCGTCGAGAATCGAGGAGATTACGTTCTTGCCCTGCTCGATGGCGCCCATATAAGAATAGAAAGCGCGGTTTTCGTTGAAAATTTTCTGACCGAACACGCCGGTGAAGAAGATATTGAGATCCCAGTTTTTCCAGGTGATGGTGTTGTTCCATCCCATGGTGAGCTTGGGCTGAGCACTGCCGATGTACATGCGGTCCTCCTGACCGGGGTTGTCGGTGGTTGCGTGATTGCCGTTTTCGTCGAGCACGGGGTTGCCGTCTGCGTCATAATCGTAAAATGTGGAGATACCGCGTTCGTCGTAGCCTGCCCACTGCCACATGTAGAAGGAACCGATGGGTTTGCCTTCGACGATGCGCTGAATCTGGCATCCTTGCGAGAGACCGGGGAAGTCAAGGTTGGCCTGATTGAGGATGCCGGCGTTGAATTCGGCGTTGGATACGCTTACAACCTCATTCTTGTTGTGCGAGAAGTTGAGCGAGGTAGACCAGTTCCAATCACGTGTCTGGATAGGTACGGCGTTGATGGTGAGTTCGATACCACGGTTGCGCATCTTGCCCACATTGGCAACGAGGTTGCCTACAGGATATTTGGCCTGTGAAACTGGGTAATTCCAGATCATGTCCTTGGTCGATTTGTTGTACCATTCGATTGTACCGTTGATGCGGCCGTTGAGGAATGCGAAATCCAGACCGAGGTTGAGCATGGTTGTGGTCTCCCACTTCAGGTCGTCGTTCACGTTACGTGCGGCAGTCAGACCCTTGTAGGATGTAGATTGGCCGGTATTGGGGTCGGTGTAGGTGAAGCGGTCGGTGGTGTCATAGAAGAATTTAGCGGCATAGATGTCGAAGCCCTGAGAGTTACCGCTCTGGCCCCAGCCTGCACGGAGCTTGAGGTCGGTGAATATGCCGAGGTCCTTGATGAAACTCTCCTCGCTCAGGCGCCATGCTACCGATGCAGAGGGGAATGTGGCCCATTTGTTGTTCGAACCGAACACCGAAGCACCGTCGCGACGTACGGCAGCCTGCAGGATGTAGCGGCCTGCGTAGCTGTAGTTGGCACGTCCGTAGAACGAAATCATCTTGGTGTGGTTCTCGAGGTTGCCCCAGAACGGGTCAGTCTCGTAACTGTTGGCATAAGAGAGGTTGTTCCAGCCGGTGGTGTCGTCCCAGAAATTATGGCCGCGTGCGCCGAGGCCGTAGCCGTTCTTGTGCTCCTCCCAGGAGTAACCTGCCATGAGGGCGAGTTTGTGGTCCTGATTGAAAGTCTTGTCGTAGTTGGCGTAGATTTCCATGAGCTTGGCCCAGTCGTTGGTGACGTTCTGAGACGATTCTCCATGCTTCTTGTTGGTCTGCGACTGGGTAGACATGTAGTCGCGGTAGTGATAGTTCTGGGTCTCGTAGCTGAAGTTGGCGTTCAGGGTCAGGCCGTCGATGATGAGAAGGCTTGCCTTTCCGGTGAACTGCATGCGCTTGAAGGTTGACATCGAGCGGTCCTCGTGGATGAGCGAGAGAGGGTTGTAGTTCTGCGAGATGGCGTTGTCCTCATACCATCCCCCCTCTTCGTTGTAGACGGGAACCAGGGGCGAATAGTAGTACATGGCCTCGTAAACCGAACCGCCTTTGTCGTTGCGGGGTACGCCCCACTCCTTGCGGATGTTGCCGTTGATGCCGGCGCCGAGTGTGAGGCGTTCCTTCAGGATTTTGGTCTCAACATAGGCGCGGCCGGTGAAGAGGTTGTTGCCTACACCGCGGATGATACCGTCACGCTTGGTGTAGGTGAGCGATGCGTTGTAGTTGGTGGTCTTGTTTCCGCCGGAGATCGAGAGCGAGTGGTTGGTGGCGAAACCGGTGCGCTGAGTCTCTTTTGCCCAGTCGGTGTCGGCTCCCTTGTCGTTCTTGAGAATGAGGTCGTTCTCGGCTGCATAGGCGCGGAGCTGGTCGGCGGTGAGCATCTTGTTGTCGTGGGCGATTTTCTCCCAGGATACATAGCCTGAGTATGTTACGCGTGCAGGGCCTTCGGAACCTTTCTTGGTGGTTACGATGATAACGCCGTTTGCGGCCTTCGAACCGTAGATGGCTGTGGCAGAGGCGTCGCGGAGCACGTCGATGCTTTCGATGTCGGCCGGGGGGATGAGGTTGAGGTTAACGCCGGGGATACCGTCGACAACATACAGCGGCGATGTGGAGCCGTTGAGGGTGGAGGCACCGCGGAGGGTGATTGAGTTCACACCGCCGTTGGGGTCGGAGTTCTGAACCACTACGAGGCCGGGGACCTTACCCTGCAGGAGCTGACCGGGATCGGTGTAGGCGCCCACGTTGAGGTCCTTGGAATTGACGGTGGAGATGGAGCCGGTGAGGTCCTTGCGGGTCATTGTACCGTAGCCGATGACAACGACTTCATCAAGGAGGGCTGCATCTTCTTTGAGGGTGATTTTGAGATTGGTGCCTTTCACGGGCACTTCCTGGGTGGTGTAGCCCACATATGACACAACGAGTGTCTTGCCCTGGGCAGCGTTGATGGTGAAGTTACCGTCGAGGTCGGTGGAAGTGCCGCTCGCGGTGCCTTTCACGATAACGGTTGCGCCCATGAGGGGCTCGTCGTTTTGATCGACAACCGTACCAGTCACGTTGGCTTGCGCCCATGCTGCGGTGCTCACAAGAAGGCTCATAAGCACAAGCACCATGCGTGAGAAAATCCCTTTGCGGGACTGTAATGATTTCTCTTTTTCCATACTGAGAAACATGGTTGGGTTTTAAGGTAAGATAATAGAAGTAGATAAGTGTTGCAATTCGTTGACGGAGAGATGAGTCAGGATTGGAGTCAGAGAGCTGTATTCATGGATGTTACGGCCACTCTTGGCCGGGAAGAGAGTGCGTCCGCTTATACGGGTATGCAAATATAATTGAAAAAAATACACAACAAGTGTTTTTTACACACTTGTTAGCATTTTTTAACGATGCACGATTCACAATGCACGATGCACGATGCACGATGCACAATGCACGATGCGCGGAGGCTTTCGCCGAAGGCGATGGGCTGTGGTGAACCCCACGAAAGCAAAGCGCATCGTGGGGACGGTGCCACGCTGAGCAGAAGCACCTCGAAGAGGTCGCGGCCGTGAGCCCATGGATTTTATTATATGTCATAATCAGTTCCATACACAGCTGCTACCTCTCCGAGGTGCGCTCACCTTTACTCCGAACTACCCCACGAAAGCGAAGCGCATCGTGGGGTTCACCACAGCCCATCGCCTCCGGCGAAAGCCTGCATGATGCACGATGGCGCGGATGGGGACAACGATGATGGGAGGCTGGGGGGAAAACGAGGCAGGGGCGCACGTGGTGTGCGCCCCTGCGTTGGGTTTATGGCGGCTGGTCGGGCCGCCGGGGGTGTGTGTTTCAGAGATGTGGGGTCAGCGAACCATGATCTTGAGGGTTTCGGCATTGCCGTCGGCTGCTACGGCGCGGACAATGTAGAGTCCTGCGTTGAGGCCGGAGGTGGCGAGAGTGTCGAAGCCGGCTGCCATCTGGCGTCCCTGAGCATCGTAGAGGGCGATTGCACGGCCTTCGGCGGTGATGATGCCGTTGGCATAGCTGATGGCTGTGTTGTCGGTGCTGATGGTCACGATTGCCGAGGAGCTGGTCACTGTGATGGTGGCAGTGGCGGTCTTACCCTTGCATGTGGCGGTGAAGGTGGTGGTGCCTTCGGTTGTGCCGAGGGTTACGGGGATGCCTACGAGCTTGTCGTTGTCTTCAACGGGAACGATGTTCTCGGCCCATTTGGCGATGGCGGGGTTGGCGGAGCTGAACGATACGGCTTCGGCAAATTCGTAGAGGTCTCCGAAACCTTCCACTTCAAGGTAGAGGGTGATTTCAGCCTCGGGTGCGCCAGTGTAGGCGGCGGGGGTGAACTGCATGGTAACGCCGATGTTCTCCTCATAGTAGAGGGTGGGAACTTGCCACATATAAGTGGGCTGCTGATTCCAGGGGTTCTGGGTGTCGGAGCCGAATTTGAAGCCGAGGTTGGCGAAGAATCCTGTGACGTCGTCCATTTCGTCGAGAGGAGTTGTTGTGCCTTCGGTGGCGAGGGGCTCGCCTTCGGCGGCCTCAACAGGGGCGATTGCGCTTACCACGTGGTTCACGCCGATCTTGTCCTCAACGCGGGCGGGAACATCCTCGTATCCGCCGGCCGAGCTGTTGGGGTCTTCGGGGTTGTAGTCAGGATTGTCGACCCATATTCTGCGGGGACCGTCGTCGAGAGTGGTGTAGCCTACGATGCGGTGGGTGGCCTTGGGTGCCTCACCTACGTTGAAGGCGTTGAGAGCCACAACGTTGTTTTCGATGATGAAGCCGTCCTCGGGGAGCTCGGGCGCGCCGAGTTCGCCGAGTATACCGCCTACATTCTCGTCGCCGGTGATTGTGCCTTCAACCACGCAGTTCTTCACGATGGAGCGAGAGGAGTTGTTGGCGATGATGCCGGCAGCGTTGGTGTTGGTGGCTTCGAT
>DBFWRP010000148.1:0-4809 GCA_048222005.1 Muribaculaceae bacterium
CCCTTGAGGGCAGCACACCGCAGTTTCTTTTATCAGAGTTTATCTGAATTATCAGAACTTATCAGAATTATCTGAGCTTATTATAATTTATCCGGATTGATCAGCGAACCACCACTTTGGCGGTTTTGAGGCCGACTTTAACCAGATAGATGCCTGCAGGCATTTCCACAGTTTCGGTACCGGTAGAGAGCACGCGGCTGTCGACAAGCTGTCCGGCAGTTGTGTAAACGTTCATTGCCTTTCCTGCTGCTCCTACCACCATGATACCGTTACCATTGGCCGAAATCTCAATGTCTGCCTCGTCGTCGGCTGCAATTGCGCCGATGGCCGAAGTGTAGTCGATGGTGTAGTTATCTATAGCCACTGCCGAAGCCTTATCGGGCACAGTGGCAACGAATGCCAGCATTGCTTTGCGTGCACCGGCCAGCGGAGCCAGGGCGATGTGATGCTCTTTCCATCCGTCGGTACCGTCGTTGATGGCGATAGCCTCTCCGATGGGCGAATAGTCGCATGCGTCGGTCGTGCCTTCAAGCTGAAGGGTGGTTCCTGCAGCGGCCGAAGTGGAATGAAGCACCCATACGTGGAGATAGGCTGTGGCGGAGTTGCTGAAATCGAATGCCGGGGATGCCAGCACACCTGTTCCGCTCTCCTCTTCGGAATCCGCCGGTATACGGCACATGGCGAAACCGTTGTCGGCATCCTGCGACTTGCGTCCCTCGGGATTGTCGTTGAACATTGCCCATCCTGCAGCCCCCGAACGAGTAGAGATACTGTAGGTGTTATACGCCGGGCTACCAGCCTTAAACGAATCGGCGGCATCAAGCTTGACTGCCGGTCCAAGTGTCAAGTAAAGCAATGTGGGTTTGCCGGCACCGCCTGCAGTGACAGCCTTGATGCCACGGCGCACCAGTGTCTGTGCCGTATAGGTGGAAGAAATGAGCTTCTGAGTGTCCTTGATGTTTTTTTCAGTGTCCATCAGGTCGGTACCGAACAACGGAGCCATGAGCGTATAGGTCATCTCGCCGTCGGCTATTGGCAGGCCGTTCAGGCCGAACGGATCTGGAGCGTCCCACATGAGGATGGCTTTTCCGTCGGGATTAGCACTGTCGGTCTGGTCCCACTTATAACGCAGATTTTTCACGGCACTCGGAATGTCAGTACCGCCGAAAATCTCAATTGTTGCGTCAAGGCCGCGACCTGATTCATTGTAACCGACTACAGTCAGAGTGTTGGCGCCCTGCTTGAGTGTCACCTGACGCGACAGCTCCACACCGGGTGTGACATCCTGAATTGTTTCCTTCACCTCGCCGTTGACAACGAGCTCCACTTTCGACAGGGCAGCCAGAGCATTGCCGCGGATGGATGTGGCCGGAGCCTTGAATGTCAGCGTACACTGCAGGGCATTTCCTTCGGCATAAGCGGTTTTCATATCTGCGGCAGGCGCCGGAGCGTCGGTCGGGATATACGGTTCAAGAGCGATATCGTCTATCTTCAGCTCGGCGCGCATATGCCCCGTTGGTGTGGAATGCTGGATGCCCAGATAGTAGTTTCCGGCCTCAGTAACATTCACAAGCCCCTCATAGGTATTGTAGCCTGGTGTGGAAGTCACATATTCACCTATGATATTCATGGCACTTCCTTTGGGTTCGAAAGCGAATCCGGCTGCAATCTCTTCGTTGTAGACAGTGCTGTAGGTGGAAGCCTTGAACGTCATCTTGTAAACCCAGTCGGCTGTGAGGGCGATGGGGGGAGTAATGAGCCAGTCAGCGCAATCGAGATTTCCGTCGAAAGGAGCTTCATTCACGGCGTGGTCCTTGTCCCATTTCCAGTTATAGCCGTCGCCGTTGGCATCCTCTGTGGTGAACAGATCCATCGAAGCCTCGGTGTCGAAGCCCTCCAGATAAGGCACGTTCATGCATGTGCCGTGCAGAACCTTGTTGGATTTTGCGGCCTTACCGGTTTTGGCTCCAACAGGTGTCACCTCATAGTGCCACATTCCTATCTGTTCGGGGATTACCTCCGAGAATGTCAGCCCACTGTGCTGTTCGGCCACCACCTTGTTGTCGGGCAGGCGCACAATCTTGTAAGTGAGGTTTTCGGCGTTGAACCATCCGCCATTGGCGCCTGTCTCGGGAGCTGTCCATGTCAGCGTGGCGTTCGCTCCGTCGAGAGCAAGGGTCAGATTGCCTACGGCACCGGGAGCATCCTCGCCGGCAAAGGTGTTGATGCGTACTCGCTCCGAAGCACCCCCGTCATTTACAATCAGCACTTCCACCTTGTGCGAACCTTCTGCTCCGAAAGTGAACTGATACTTGTAAGCAGCACCGGGAGCAACCGTTGCAGGAGCATCATTGGCCGGTGAATGGTCCACAATCACCTGCACCTTCAGGTCACCGCTCAGGGCCGATCCGTCGTTGGCTTTCGACGGAGCTGTGAATGTGAGACTTGCATCAAGCGAACCGTCAGAGGCATAAGCCACTTTAGCATCGGCGGGAGCCGCTGGTGCAGCAGCGTTTGCTTTATGTGGTCCGTAAATGGCAACCACCTGGGTGGTTGCCTCGTAATTGCCGGCCAGTGTGGCGGTGGCGGTGGCGGGGTCAAGCTCATAAAGTGCCGTCACCACATCCTTCTCAAGGTCGGCATCCATGTACGACCAATAGAATTTGCCGCTCTCCTGATTGAAGAACATACTCTGCGAATATTTAGGCGACAGACCGGTTGATCCCACAAGAGTCATTTTGGCATCCGTTATGTCAATTTTGTAGAGATTTGCGTCGTCGCACACGCCATACAGCACACCTTCATTGTCAAACGCGATGGCATACGGGATATTGCTGCCTGCGAACTTGGCAACGTCGGTCGGCGCGCCGCTCATCATGTCGACGGTGCACAGACGGATCCCGGCGCCGTCGGCATTTACAAACACACCGTAAATCTTGTCGTCAGCATAATTGTAGGCCATTGAGACAGCATTATACTGCTGCCCGCTGAATGTCTTTTTCGCGACAAGCTCACCTGAATCGCAATCATAAAGACGATATGTGGCCTGAACCGAACCCCAGTAACTTACGGTATTGTAACCGCTCAACATGCCGTCGGCGTAAGCTGCGGTGGCCATCGTCTCGGTGGGCATAACTTTCGTAAACTTCACGGTTTCCGCCGGAGAGAACGAATAGATGCCCGCATTGCTGGTGTTCTTGTCCCAGGTGTCGCAATGCGCAAGCAGCCCATACAAAGTGGGCGCACCCGAAACAACAAACCCCGCCGCACCCATCACAATGGCAACGGCGGCACAAACGAGTTGTTTTCTCATTTGAATAAGGAATTTAGTGATAAATTATGGAATATTAAACAGAATGTCTTTACAACGTTGAAATACTATTTGCACATAACAATAATTACAAAGCACCAATCAGTCACCAGTTTTCACATTCTTTAACATCGACATACTGCATTAATTAATCTATTGCAAGCAAATCGGCCATAAACAGGTCAAACCTGAACCAAGACTTATTGATTTCAGCACGTGCTGAAATAAAAGGTGCCCGCACGCCGATTGGCGATGCGGGCACCTGGATATAATAGATGTTATGACTTGCGTCGAAAAGGTGGCGGTTGCATGTATGCTGTTAGCATACCGGAAGAACCGCGCGACAATTAATCCTCGTTGAGGTTTACGCGCTTGAATTCAGCCACAACCAGCCCCTTCTGGCTCTCTTCAAGATATTTGCCGATGGTGAGGTTGCCATCCTTGATGAACTCCTGCTCCATGAGGCAAGATTCCTTGAAGAATTTGTTCAGACGGCCCTGGGCGATGTTCTGAATCATCTGCTCGGGAAGGTTAGCGGCCTTTGCCTCAGCGGTTGTCTTGGCGATTTCGCGGGCCTTGTCAGCCTCTTCTGCTGTAAGCCAGCCTTTGGCGATGTTCGATTCGATATGGGCTTCGCTGTCAACGAGGTTGGGGTTGATGCCGGCTTTCTTGAGCGCAGCCTCAACAGCCTTCTTGACCTGCTCTTCCTTGGTTTTCTCGATAGCCACATTCAGCTCACCGTCGATGGTTGCCTGGGGCACGCTTTCGCGGTTAACTGCAACGGGGTTCATTGAAGCCACCTGCATGGCCACATCGCGGCCAACCTGGTAGTCGACACCTTCGAGGTTGAAACCTACGATAGTGGCGAGCTTGTTGCCAAGGTGATTGTAGGATGTGGTGGAGGGAGCCTCAACCCATTCGTAAGCACCGAGCTCGGTCTTTTCGCCGGTCTTGCCACCTTCCTCTACCACGAGGTCGGCAACTGTGCGGCCGTCAACCGATACAGCCTTGAGTTCATCGAGGCTCTTGCAACGGTTAGCCACTGCAAGGTCGAGCAGCTTCTGAGTGAGTTCAACGAAACCTGCGTTTTTGGCTACGAAGTCGGTTTCGCACTGGAGAGACACGATTGCAGCGAAGTTGCCTTCGTTCTTCGAAAGAACGCAACCCTCGGCTGCCACGCGGTCTTCGCGTTTGGCTGCCACTGCCTGACCCTTCTTACGGAGAATCTCGACTGCGGCATCGATATCGCCGTCAGTTTCGGCGAGAGCCTTTTTGCAATCCATCAAGCCTGCCGATGTGAGGTGGCGGAGCTTGGTGATTTCGGCCATTGTTACTGCCATAGTGTATTGTCTATGTTTGTTGTGTTTAAATTTATGTTGGAAAGAGAGAGGTGGCGCGCCGGTCTCATAAGGCGCGGCGCACCCCATCGGGGAGCTGCCGGATTATTCGGCAGCTTCCTCGGCAGCCTCTTCAGCCTCGGGAGCATCCTCGGCAGCGGC
>DBFWRP010000149.1:0-2034 GCA_048222005.1 Muribaculaceae bacterium
CCGAATCTAAGCAAGATATGGCTCGAAGGCGACCATTACAAATGGCGTGCGATGCGCACAAACGGCATTGATGAACGGTTCATTACCGGCAAAGACACTTCCGACTGGGAGAAATTTGAGAAATGGGCGCAGACAGTGCCCTATACAATGCGTAACCCATTATATCACTGGACTCACCTGGAACTCAAAACTGCGTTCGGCGTGGACAAGCTGCTCTCCCCTGCCACTGCCCGCGAAATCTACGACCATTGTTCCGCCATGCTACAGCAGCCGGAGCGGTCGGCACGCGGACTCATGGTTCATTACAATGTGGAGGCCGTGTGCACCACCGACGATCCGGTGGACACACTCGAACATCATATCAAAGCCAAAAAGGACGGATTCAAGGTGAAGATGCTCCCCACCTGGCGCCCCGACAAGGCAATGGCCGTTGAGAATCCTGCCGACTACCAAGTCTACATCCGAAAACTCGCTGTAGCGGCAGACATGGAAATAAACCATTTCCAAGACCTTATTGCTGCCCTGCAGAAGAGACACGACTTTTTTGCGTCGGCAGGATGCCGTCTGAGCGACCACGGGCTCGGTGGTTTCTATGCCGACGATTATACCACTGAAGAAGTCGACGCAGCGTTTAGGAAGGTTATGTCCGGACAAATGCTGACCGACGGTGAAATATCCAAATTCAAATCGGCCATGCTCGTTGAGTTCGCCATCATGGACCATGATTCCGACTGGACACAACAGTTCCATTATGGCGCGCTGCGCAATAATAATTCCAGAATGATGAAACTGCTCGGCCCAGACACAGGATTCGATTCGATTGGAGATTTCACTGTCGGCGAGAACATGAGCCGTTTCCTCGACCGCCTTGCCAGTCAGGACAAATTGCCCCGCACAATCATCTACAACCTCAATCCGCGCGACAACGAACTGGTGGCAACAATGATCGGGAACTTTCAGGACGGCCGTTACGGCGCCGGCAAAATCCAGTTCGGTTCAGGATGGTGGTTCCTCGACCAGAAGGACGGGATGGAACGTCAGCTCACAGCCCTTTCAAATCTCAGTCTGTTGAGCCGCTTTGTGGGCATGCTCACCGACTCACGCTCATTCCTTTCATATCCTCGCCATGAATATTTCAGGCGCACTCTCTGCAACCTTATCGGCAACGACATCGAACAGGGGTTGCTGCCCGCGTCCGAAATTGACTTCATCGGCAATGAAATTGTGGCGAAAGTGGCCTACGGTAACGCCAAGGAGTTCTTCAAATTCTAAAAATGTCATAGCGCCCGGCTGCCGTAAAAACATTTTCACTCAAAAATACGGTGATGCAGACATTCGGTCTGCATCACCGTATTTTTATTATGAAATTGTATTTTTATTATGAAATTGCCTATGCCCCCTCGTGTCAGGGACAGGTGTTTACAACATTATTGCATCCTCACAAACGCTTGATAACTCTTGCCGGGTTTCCGGCCACGACAGTTTGCGGCGCGACATCCTTTGTAACCACAGACCCTGCACCTATCGTAACACCATCACCGATAGTGACTCCGGGCAGGATTGTAACATCACCCCCTATCCACACATCATTGCCGATGGTGACAGGCAAAGCCCACTGAACACCGCGATTCCGCTCTTCCGGATCAAGCGGATGGCAGGCTGTAAAAATGCTTACATTCGGTCCGATGAATACGTTGTTGCCTATCATGACCTTCCCTTCGTCAAGAATGGTCAGATTAAAATTGGCAAATACATTGTCACCGATGCTTATATGACTGCCGAAATCGAAACGGAATGGCCTGTTCACGTGGAAATCACGCCCGCAATTGCCAAGGAGAGGACGCCACAGGTCGGCCACATTCTCCACTTCGTCCAATTGCATGGTGTTTATCTCATGCACTTTTGCATGTACCCTTTTCAGTATAGCACCAAAACCGGGATGCATGGCATAATATTTTTCTCCGGCTTCAAGCCGGGCAAGCTCCTCCTCGAAGATTCTCATCTCCATAGATTACAATCTATATTTTTCCTGAT
>DBFWRP010000015.1:0-9534 GCA_048222005.1 Muribaculaceae bacterium
TCTTTCAGAGGACGGCCGGTATTCTTGTGGTTGTATGCCATAGGCAACTGGCCCACATTCTGCGGGAAAGTGGTGGTCAGCTTACCGCTGGGGCAAACGTCTCCGAACACTACGTCGGCAATGGCGTCTGCAGCTTCACTACCTCCGAACCATACATTCAGGATGGCAGGAACATTTTCATTCTCCCAAGTCAGCACTACGGGACGTCCGGAGAACAATACCAATACTACGGGTTTGCCCGTTTTCAGCAATGCTTCCAGCAGGTGGCGCTGTGCGTCCGGCATTTCCAGTTCGGAACGGCTACTGCTCTCACCACTCATCTCGGAGGACTCGCCGAGGGCGGCTACAATGACATCGGCTTGTGCGGCTACTTTCAGGGCTTCGTCCAGCAGTTCTTGGTCATTGCCACGGGGCAGTTCACGGCCGAACATCGTGGCGCGTGTCTGGTAGTCGGCATCGTACATCAGGTTGCTGCCTTGTGCATAGAGAATGTTGGCCTTGGAGCCGACAGAATTCTTGAAACCTTCCAGCAGGGTGCTGTATTTGTCTGCTGTGGCTGCCACACTCCAAGTGCCCGGCATGTTGGCACGGGTGTTGGCAAGCGGGCCAATCAAGGCGATATTGCCTTTGCGTTGCAAGGGCAGCAGATTGTCCTGGTTCTTCAGCAGTACGAATGTCTCTGTGGCAATCTGGCGGGCGATGGAACGGTGTTCGGGAGTGAACACTTCTTTTTCGGCACGCTTCACGTCGCAGTATTTATACGGATTGGCAAACAGTCCCAGCTTGTATTTGGCTTCTAGGATGCGTCGGCAGGCTTTGTCAATGTCGGTCTCAGTCACTTTGCCTTCTTTCAGGGATTTTTCCAGTGTGCCGATAAATCCGTCGGCTACCATGTCCATGTCTGTTCCGGCGGTCAAGGCACGTGCGGATACTTCCTGCAGGTCGCCGATTCCGTGGTCTATCATTTCGGAGATGGCTGTATAGTCTGTCACCACGAAGCCGTCGAAGCCCCATTGGTTGCGCAGTACGTCGGTCAGCAGCCAGTGGTTGGCAGTGGCGGGTACTCCGTCAATTTCATTGAAGGAGGTCATTGCGCTACCCACACCGGCTTCTACGGCAGCCTTGTAGGGAGGGAAGTATTCGTTGAACATACGGTTGCGGCTCATATCCACCGTGTTGTAGTCGCGGCCGGCTTCTCCGGCACCATACAGTGCGAAGTGCTTTACGCAAGCCATTATCTCGTTGTTGGCACTCATATCCTTGCCCTGATAACCGCGAATCATGGCTTGTGCAATGGCTGAACCCAGGAAGGGGTCTTCACCGTTGCCTTCTGATACACGTCCCCAACGGGCATCGCGGCAGATGTCCACCATCGGGCTGAACGTCCAGCAGATACCGTCTGCACTCGACTCAATGGCGGCGATACGGGCCGATTTCTCTATAGCCTCCATGTCCCAACTGCACGAGAGTGCCAAGGGGATGGGGAATACCGTTTCGTAACCGTGAATCACGTCCATACCGAACAGCAAGGGGATGCCCAGGCGGCTGTTCTCTACGGCAAGTTTCTGCACTTCGCGGATGTTCTTCACGCCTTTCAGGTTGAACAGACCTCCGACTTCACCGTTGCGGATTTTACCGGCAACGTCGCTGCTCTTGGCTTGTCCGGTGACGATGTTTCCCGTTACCGGCAGGTTGAGCTGACCGATTTTCTCGTGCAGCGTCATTTTGCCCATCAGCTCCGTAATGAATTTATCCATCTCCTGCGGATTGCCTTGGGATGTGTTTTCTTTGGGCGTTGCCGTCACGGTGAGGGCAGAGAAAGCCAAGGCTGCTAATAATGTGTATTTCTTCATATGATATAATTTTGATTATCCCCTCCGGCCCCCTGAAGGGGGAGGGGAATAGTGATATAGAAATTCAACTTAAGCTTAGCTGCTCCATCATGTCGCATACTAACTTCAATCGTAAATCCCTAAGCCTTAAATCCCAGCTTCTGCAATCCTTCCTGAACCTCGGGACAGCTCATGAAGAGTTTCCACAACAAGCCGGAACGATAGTTCTCAATCATCGGGGCAATGGTGCATTGGTCGATGGCAAGATAGCGGGGTACCGTCCAGTCACTTCCCTCGGAGAAGGCATCGTAGAATCCGTACTTGCCCCAAATCCAGTCGCCTTTGGAATAGAAATACTTCAGTGCACGCATGGATTCCTCCGGTGTGTAGGGAAAACTGGACAAGGCTGCTGTCGGTGTGATGACACCATGGTCGTTGTCGCCCGGGCAGTGGGCTGCATAGCCTTTGGTAGAGTAGCTGGCGGTCAGTCCCCAGCAGTCCTCGCCGTAACCTTTGTATTGTTTGGGATTCTCCACGCAGTAGCGGTAGTTGGAGAGGGCATGGTTGCGCACCACGTTCCAGTAGTTGGCATAGCGGTCGCTCAGGTTGCGCGGGTCCAGACCGATGTGCGAGTATTGTGCCCAGAACAAGGGACCGCCCAGTTTCTCGGCTCCGTTGTGTTTCAATTCCAAAGGCAGGCCGTAGGGGGCAGAGTCGGACTTGATGCCGCCGCCGCGTGCCCAGCCGTTGTGGTAGGCTGAAGCCGGAACGGGATAAGTGGGGGAGGAGGCTGCGAGCACATACACAATCAATGCTTCGTTGTAGCCTTCCAGCGGGAAGTTCATTTCCCAGTTGTATTCGGGAGCCCAGTGCCAGTAGATGACATCCTTGCCATTCTGATACCAGCTGAACTCCATCTCTTTCCACAATTGGTCAATCTTCTCTACCAGCGCCTTTTCCTGCTCGTTGCCGTCGCGGAAGTATTGGCGTACGCAAAGCAAGCTTTGCATCAGGAAGCAGCTTTCCACCAAGTCTCCGCCGTTATCTTTTTGTCCGAAAGGTTTCACCTTGCCGGTAGGGCCGTACAACCAATGGGGCCATACGCCGTGGAAGCGGTCGGCGCGTTTCAGGTAATCGGCAATCTTGGTCAGGCGCTTCACGCCTTCTTCCCTGGGGATGAAGCCGCGTTCGATGCCTACCAGCAGTCCGGCTATACCAAATCCGCTGCCGCCGGTGGTGACAACATTCTGGTCCTTTTCGGGATAATCCCCATCCAGGTGGATGCGTTCGCGTGCCAGTCCGGAGGTCGGTTCCGCACCGTCCCACATGTAGTTCAAATGTACCTTCTGGATGTAATCAAGCATTTCGTCATCCGAAGCGAATGATTCGGGACGTACTTCCTCTGTGTCGGGCTTTTCCTCTTTTCCGTTCTCTTTCCCGTTTTCCTTCAAGTCGGAAGAGCAGGATGCACAGCCCGCCAATGTGGAAATCAGGAACAAAGCCAGCACATGTATCATTATTGGTTTTTTCATATCTTTATTTCTTGTGTTTAATTTTTTGTCATCTTGCACAATGGCGAACGGCCGTTTTCGTTCAGCGCCTCGATAGTGAAGTAATAGTCCGTGTCCGCATCCAGTCCGCGGAAGTCATATTCCGTCTGTCCCAGTACCGTGATGGCATTGTACATCTTGCCTTCGGCGGTGCCGTAGTAGATGTTGTAGCCATAGGCGCTTGCTTCGGGTTGCCAGGAGATAAGGGCATTCCGGCGGTCTTTCCTGTCACGTTTCACAGTCAGTCCTTTCACGGCTTGCGGGACATCGCCGTCACCGTTCCCGAAGACGCGGAAGCCGGACAAGGCGACATTTCCCGTAGGCATGTGCACATTCTCGTATTTCAGATAACGGGCACGCAACGGCTCGTTGAGCTCGATGTAGTCGTGCGGACAATCCTTGTCACTGTCGCTCTTGTCTATGACCAATGTCCATTCTTTTCCGTCTTCGGAAGCAAAAATACGGTATTGGTGATAAATATCCATGGCACGGTTGTATTGAACCGCTTTATGGTCGTAGAAGTTCAACTGCACGGCACGTACATTCTTTGTACTGCCCAGGTCTATCCCGGCCCATTCGCCGGGGTTGCCGGAACGGGCTGCCCAGTAGGTGCGCATACTTTCGTCCGTCAGGTTGGAAGCTGCATGGATGCTATCCGTAGATGATACCTCCACCGGTTTGCCGTAGGACAGAAGCATCCATCCCGTGAAACGCTCTGCAGGGTTCTTTACGTCCATCGGTTCTGCCCAGTTGGGATAATCGCCGAAGGCAGTAGACGAATACATGACACCATCCTTGTCGAAAGCCACCGGATAAAGACCGATGCGGCGTTCGAACTTGTACTTCAGGGAGAGCATGCAGGTGGCCACGTGCCAGTAATTGCCTTTCACGTCGCAGAACGTGCCTCCATGACCGGCACCTTGCACATAACCGCCCGGCTTGTAGCACATCGGGTTATGCTTCTGGTAGACAAACGGGCCCAGCGGGGAATCCGAAACATATACGCCATCGGCATAGACTTTGAATTCAGTGCCCGGAGCACCATATTGGAAATAATATTTGCCATTGTGTTTGGTCATGTAAGCGCCCTCTGTGAATGGGCGGAGCGTCACCTCGTCATCGTTGTTCATTCCGAAACGTTCCCAGCCGTGTTCTTCCGGGCGGAGCATCATCACGTCGTGAATCTTGCTGATGGGATAGAAATCATTCCGGTCCAGTTCCACCGCCTTTAGCGGATATTCATTGCTGGAGCCATAATACATATACAGTCTGCCGTCATCGTCCAGAAACATGCAGGGGTCCCATGTGGGAAGCACATTCTTTTCGATGGCACGTTTGAAACGTCCCGTTTTGGGGTGTGTGCTGTACCACACGGCAAGGCCTTCGTAGGTGGAGCCGGTATAGAACAGCGTGTCACCGCTTACATAGGCTGCCGGCGCGCACTGGTCGTCGTCCGTAGGCTTGCGTTGGAAGCCGGCAGGAACGAAATCCCAATCCACCAGGTTCCTGGAATAGTGAAAACCGCCCTGGTTGGTGGAGAACAGAAAGTATTCTCCCTTGTATTCCACCGCCATCGGGTCGGCAGAGGAACGGAACGAACCGTTGGGACGCACATTGTTGTTGAAAGGCTCGAAGTTATAACTGATGTTCATCGGATTGCAGAAGGTGCGCGACAGAGGCGCCTGCGGGTCATACCACCGGGTCGCCTGGGCGGGACGGCGGATTGCGGTTGCCTTGTGTACCTCTTCTTCCATCACTACCTCAATATCGGTTTCATCCAGTGCCAGGATTCTGTTCACTATCTTTTTCCCGGGATAGTAGACATACAGGTGCACGTCGTTCTTCGCTCCTTTGATGGCAAAGCTGCCGTCGTGGGCAGTGGTATTGTGCATGGGACTTGCGAAGAACATGACTGTGGCGCCTGCGAGTGGCTGGCGGTTGGTGTCCAGTACGTGTCCTTTTACGATACGGTCTTGGGTTACAGTGATGTAATAGTCACTGACTTGCCCCTTCACCACTTTGATGGAATCGTCAGGGGTTGCCTTTGCCGCCAGAGCGGCAAAGGCTATTCCACAACTGATTAGGAATCTTTTTACCATATTGGAGCGGATTTATTCGGCAATTCCGTCAATGGGTTCCAGCTTCAGGTCGGGAAGGTCGTCCAACTGGTTGGCCGGTATGGGCCAATAAGTCTTTTCTGCTGTCCATCCTTTGGGACCGAGTACGGTGGCGGCATCGCCGGTACGCACCAAGTCCACATAACGGGCACACCATTCGCCGCAAAGCTCCATCCGGCGTTCGTCCATCACGTCTTTCAGGGTAACACCGGTTTTGGTGCTCATGCCTGCACGCCGGCGCACTTCGTTGTAGCCTGCGTCTCCATCCTTGCCCAGTCTGACTTTGGCTTCGGAGTTCATCAGCAGCACTTCGGCATAGCGGATGATACGCACATTGTTGTTGGCTCCGTAGGTCGTACGTGGAAGAGTCATCTGATTGTAGGGAAGGTAACCTTTGCCGTTCCAACAGTCGGTCTTGGTGGCCGATGTGGGACCTACCTGCCAACCCTCGCGTGTCTTGCTCAGGGCTTTCAGGAAAGAAGTCTCGGCACGCACACCTTCGCCACGGGCTTCGGCCCATGCCACGAACTCGGGTTCGTAGCCGATGAAGTTCCAGCCGCCTATGGACTTGGCTCCTTCGGCCTGCTTGTAGCTGATGGTGCCATCTGCGTTCACTACTTCAACATACTTCTCTGCCATGTTCGGACCCTGGAAGTTGAACCACTGGTCTACGCCCAGATAATCGCCCGAACCATTGCCGTAGTCCGTCACCTGGCATTCGAACAAAGACTCGTCACACAACTTTCCGGGAATCTTGAACAGTTGGTAGAAGTCATCGTAGAGACGGAATCCGCCATTCTTGATGATGTCGTCGGTCAGAGTCTCCACTTGGGCATAGTCTCCTTTCAGCAGATAGACGCGGGCGGCAAGTGCTTGGGCGGTGAAGGCTGTCACGGCTCCCTTGTGCTCCATCTGGTTGGGACGCATGCGGGGCAGTTTTCCGATGGCATAGTTCAAATCTTCCAGCATATAATTATATACGGCGTCTACGGTAGAACGGCGGAAATCGGTCTGCAGGTTGTCACGGTAGATGACGGTGGGGCCGAAGTTGGTCACCAGGCAGTAGTAGGCCCATGCGCGGATGGTACGCACTTCGCCGCAATAGGATTCGTAGGTCTTGTAGTCTTCGCTTCCTGCTGCAAGGTGTTCGGCATAGCTGTCGAGGCTTTGCAGGGCGGCATTGGTGATGCGGATGATGTCGTAGAAGTTCATCCATACCTGGTTCAGCGCCCAGAAGGAGTTGTTATAGTTGAACTTGCGTCCGAAGGTCACGGCATCGCCCTGGTCGTCGGTACGGCCCGACCACACGTCACCGTCGCGGGTGAACATCAATAGTGCGTTGCACCAGTGCATGCCCTGTGTGCGTACTTTGGAGTAGGCACCCACTACGGGTTGGTACATATTGTTCTTGTTGGTAAAGTCTACGCCTTGTTCGGGAACTTTGTTCTCCGGATCGATTTCTATGAAATCGGTGCAAGCGGTGGCTCCTCCCAGCACCATCATGGCGGGAAGTATATATGCGAATGTTTTCTTTAAGAATTTCATTGTTTTACGTTTTAGGGTTTAGAAATCTATTTGCACTCCGAAAGTATAGGTTGAAGTCAGAGGGTATACTTCGGTATCCCAACCTTCGGCATCCGACACTTCAGGTGTGAAGCTGTTGGCCTTGAAGGTAGTGAAGGGGCGGTCGGCCGTCAATGAGAGGCGGAGTCCCGGCATCACGTAGCTGCCTATCTTCAAGTTCTTGAACGAGTAGCCCAGCGTGATGTTCTGGATGCGGAAGTAATCGGAGCTTTCTACGAAATAGGAAGCGTTGTTACTGTCTGATTTGTTCCAGGTTTTGAGAAGAGCCTTGGCCGACGGATGTTCGTTGGTAGAGCCTGCACCCGTCCAGCGGTTCTCATACTGTGCGCGGTCAAAGTTATAGTAGTCGGCTGCATAGCGCAGGGCACGCTTACGGTTCCACAGTTCGCCGCCTGCTTGTCCGTAGGTAGTGAGGCTGAAGTCGAAGTTCTTATAAGAGAATCCGGCATTGAAGCCATAAGTAAAGCTGGGCACGTATGAGCCCAACACCTGCTTGTCGTTTCCGTCTATCACATGGTCGCCGTTCACGTCCTCGTAGATGAAGTCGCCGGGTTCCAGTCCGTTGGCCACGGCGATGGGGTCGGCAGCACATTGTTCAGGAGTCTGGTAGATGCCGATGACCTTGTAGCCATAGAATGAGTTCATCGTCTCGCCCACCATATTCACGGTCTTTCCGCCTTTGATGATTTTCATGTTTCCTTTTAGGCTTTTCACTTCGTTATGCAGATAAGAGAGATTGACGCCGATGTTGTAATTGAAGTCCTGGCCAATCTTGTCGTTCCAGTTCAAGGAGAGGTCGATACCGGTATTCAGAATCTGTCCGTTGTTGCCGGCCAGCAGCTCGCCACTCATCGGGAGCTTGGGTGAAATCACGGCGTTGTCAGTCAGACGGTAGTACCAGTCGATGTCGGCGTTCAAGCGGTTCTTCAGTGTACTGAAGTTGACGCCCACGTTGGTTTCGTTCACTACTTCCCAACCCAGCCAGCTGAAGTTGGTGGTGTTGATGAATCCGTCGATGGCGGTATTGGGACCGAATACGGACTGTACGTTCTGTATGCTTGCGAAGCCTGCACTGGCAGCAATCTTGTCGTTACCCAGCTTACCCCAGCTGGCACGCAGCTTCATGTAGTCGAAGATATTCTGGTTCTTCATAAACGGTTCTTGGGAGATGACCCATGCGGCACCGATGGAGGGGAAGTAGCCCCATTTGTCGTTGTACTTGGACGAGCCGTCGGCACGGAAGGTGAACATCAACATGTACTTGTCGTTGTAGTTGTAATTCAGTCGGGTGAAATAGGAGAGACCGCGGTATTTCCAGCCGTCGTCTTTCACCGTAGCGCCTTCCTTGTTGCCCAGTGCGATGTATTTCCACACGTCCTCACCTTCGGGCACGTTGGTGGCGGTACCTTCGAGCAGGCGGTATTGCTCTTGACGCATGGATGCACCCAGCATACCGGTAAAGGAGTGTTTGCCCCACTTGTCAGTATAAGTGGCCACGTTGTCCCATATATATTTGTAGTAGTTAGTGTTCTTTTTAGTGAGTTCGGTAACCTCTTTCTTCTGGTTGGTGCCTACATAGTAGGTAGGAGTGAACTCAGAACCGCGAATCATTGAGTAGTCGTAGCTGTAGCTACTGCGTATATTCAGCTTGTCGGGGATGAGGTTGAGCTGTGCATAGAAGTTGGTCAGCACTTGGTAGGTCTCGTTCCGGTTGTCGTAATAGTTGGCAGTGGCTACCGGATTGTTGAAGTTGTTGGTCAGGCCCACCTGCTCGGGCGATGTGTACTTCTTAGGGAACACGGCATCGTCGCGGCGGTCATCATACACCGGGATGATAGACGGTGTGTTGTATGCCTGTTGCCATGCGGCATTCTTGGGAAGCTGCTGCTGCGAGTTGCTGAATACGCCGTTGAAGCCTACTTTCAGCCATTTGCGGGCTTCGTAGTCAAGGGCGGCACGGAAGTTCAAGCGGCGGTAGTAGTTTTCCACGTCCATGATACCGTCTTGTGCCAGATAGCTCATGCCGGCAGAGTAGGTCGCTTTTTCCGTACCACCGGAGATATTCAAGCTGTGATTGGTCATCATGGCTGTGCGCAACAGTTCGTCATACCAGTTGGTATCGGCATTGAATTGCAGGTTTTCCATATTGCCTCCGAATTCGGCTACTGACTTTTCGAAAATCGACCGGTAAGCTTCCGGGTTGGCTTCCAACATCATGGTGGCATACTCGTGAGAGTTACACATCTCCAGCAGGTTGGTGGCTTTCTGAATACCTACATAACCGTTATAGGTAATCTTGGCATCCTGGTTGCGGCTTCCTTTCTTGGTGGTGATGATTACAACACCGTTGGCGGCGCGTACACCGTAGATGGCAGATGCGGATGCGTCTTTCAAGATGGTCATGTCCTGAATGTCGGAATTGTTCAGGAAGTTGATGTTGTCGTAGAACAT